>JAABQX010000025.1 GCA_011391215.1 Rhodocyclaceae bacterium | reverse complement strand
GAGCCTTACAACGTCGCCACAGCACGCTGGCTACGCGGTTCGGATGCCGACCTGAAGGCGCTGGCCGACAAGGCCGGCGTCAATCTGGCACTGGATGGCGCGGGCGATTATGTCTATCTGGCGCCCAACCGCGTTAACTTGCAGATGACGCAGGAACGCCACCCCAGCCTCGTCTTCCTGGAAACGCGCGAGATTCACTGAAAGCTGTTGCGCAAAATTCACCTATAGTGCGGACGATGAACATCCCGTTTTCACTCAACCGCCAAAGTTTTGCGGGTGATATGTGGGGCGGTTTGGCCGCCATGCTGGTGGCCCTCCCTTCGGCCATCGCTTTCGGTGTGACGATCTTCGCGCCGCTCGGCGGCGCGCTCGCCGCCGAGGGTGCCTTGGCGGGCATTCTTGGCGCCACGGCGCTTGGCCTTGTGGCGCCAGTTTTAGGTGGCAGTTCACGCCTCGTCACTGCCCCTTGCGCGCCGGCCGCGGCCGTACTTTCGGCCCTGGCGATCACCTTTACCCAACAAAACATGCCGCCGGTGGCCGCCCTGATACTTCTGGGTATGCTCGGCCTGCTGGCAGGGCTGATCCAGATCGGGCTCGGTCTGGCCGGTGTCGGACGCCTGATCAAGTTCATCCCCTACCCGGTAGTCAGCGGCTACCTTTCGGGCGTCGGCCTCATCATAATCGGCAGCCAGATTCCGAAGTTTCTCGGTGCGCCCGCCGGAGCCAACCTGCTTGATGCACTGAAGGCTCCCGGTGCCTGGGTCTGGCAAGGCATCCTCGTCGGTGCCGTGACCATCGCCACCATGGTGCTGGTGCCACGCCTGACCCGCGCCGTACCGGCGGCCATCCTTGCGCTGCTGGCCGGCATCACCACCTACCTGCTGCTCGGTCTGGCCGATGCCGGGTTGCTGCACACGGACAACAATCCCTTGCTGGTCGGCACACTGGACACCAGCGGCAACCTGGCGGACTCGTTCCAGAAACACTTGCTGGCCTTGCGCAGCCTGGAACTGCACGACATCGCACAAATCATGGTGCCGGCGCTCACGCTGGCAGTGCTGCTATCCATCGACACGCTGAAGACCTGCGTCGTCATCGATGCAACGACGCGTTCGCGGCACGACTCCAACCGCGAACTGATCGGCCAAGGCTTCGGTAACGTCGCCTCGGCGTTGTTCGGCGGCATTCCCGGCGCTGGAACGATGGGCGCCTCGATGGTTAACGTATCGAGCGGCGGCACCACCAAGCTCTCCGGACTGATGGCCGGCGTCTTCTCGCTCGCCGCCTTCCTGGTGCTCGCGCCCCTGATCGCCTGGGTGCCCGTAAGCGCATTGGCGGCCATCCTGATCGTCATCGGTTTTCGCATGATCGACCGCCACAGTCTGAACTTTTTCTACTCTCCATCGACGCGCGTCGACTTCTTCGTCATCCTGACGGTCATTCTGGTAGCGCTCTTCGTCAACCTGATCGCTGCATCGGGCGTTGGTGTGGCGCTCGCCATCCTGCTGTTCATCCGCGAGCAAACGCGCAGTTCGGTGGTGCGCAACCGCATCGAAGGCGGCGATATCCTGTCGAAGCGCTCCGGCTCTAAACTGGAACGCGCACTACTCGCCAAGGAAATCGGCGACATGGTGATCTTCGAACTGCAAGGCAGCCTGTTCTTCGGCACCGCCAGCCAGTTACAAACCACCCTGGAACCGGAAGCCGGCAAGCGCAAATACATCGTTCTCAGCATGCGCCGCGTGCAGTCGCTTGACGTGACCGCCACCCATGTGCTTGAGCAGATCAAGGACCGGCTTGAGGAATCCGATGCCTATCTGGTGTTTTGCGACATCCCCAAGGATCTGCCGAGCGGCCTGAAGATGAAGCGTTTCCTCAAGGAAACCGGCGTGGTACGACCGACCAACAAGGCCTTCGCCTTCCGCGAGTTCGACGATGTGCTCGAATGGATCGAGCAGCGGGCGCTTGAAAGCATGCAAATCGTGCTGGATACGCCGGCGCAACTCGAACTGCGCGCCATGTCCCTGCTGGCAGGCTGCTCCAAGGAATCCATCACCGCACTTGAGGCAGCCGTCGAAACGCTCTCGATCAAGGCCGGCAAGCACCTGTTCAAGGCCGGCGCCGCATGCAACGAGTTGTACATCATCCGCCAAGGCACGGTGAAGCTGCTGGTGCCGCTACGCAAAAAAGCCAATTACTACCTGGCCACCTGCGGCCCCGGCGATCTCATTGGCGGCATGAGCTTCATCCAATCGGCGAGCCATGCCGTCGATGCGCTGGCAACCACCGACTGCGAGATTTACAAACTTTCGCGCGAAAACTTCGAAATGCTTTCCTTGATGCACGACGATCTGCTGTTCGCCATCTTCGGTACCATTGCCCGTACGCTGGCGAACCGCCTGCATGTGACCATCACCGAATTGCAGGCGCTGCGCGGGTAAGGCGGCATTTTGGCGCGGGTATAATCGCTTCCTTTACGAATCCGAAAGCCCGTCATGGAAGCAGAACGCGTCAACGCCGTCGCCAACCACATCGCCGATCTCGAAGCACGCGGCGATCAACTCCGGAGGTATCTTTGACTTCGACAGCAAAGCGGAAAAACTCGCCGAACTGAATCAGGTCATGGAAGACCCCGGCATCTGGAACGATGCCGAGCGTGCCCAGGCGCTGGGCAAGGAAAAGAAATCCCTCGAAGCCGTCGTGCACACGCTGGAAGGCGTCAGCCAATCCCTGCGTGACGCACGTGAATTTTTCGACATGGCCAAGGAAGAGGATGACGAGGACACGATGGTCTCCGTCGAAACCGACTTGGCCGCCGTCGAAGCCAAGGTCGCCGACCTCGAATTCCGTCGCATGTTCAGCAGTCCGGCCGACCCAAACAACTGCTTCATCGACATCCAGGCCGGCGCCGGCGGCACCGAAGCCTGCGACTGGGCGAGCATGTTGCTGCGCCAGTACCTCAAATATTGCGAGAAAAAAGGCTTCAAGGCCGAGGTGTTGGAACAGACCGACGGCGACGTCGCTGGCATCCGCAGCGCCGCGCTGAAAGTCGAGGGCGACTACGCTTACGGTTTCCTGCGCACCGAAACCGGCGTGCATCGGCTCGTTCGCAAGTCCCCCTTCGATTCATCGGGCGGGCGCCACACCAGTTTCGCCAGCCTCTACGTCTATCCCGAGATCGACGACTCCATCGAAGTCGAGATCAACCCGGCCGACCTGCGCGTCGATACCTTCCGCGCCTCCGGCGCCGGCGGCCAGCACATCAACAAAACCGATTCGGCGATCCGCATCACCCATGTTCCCACCGGCATCGTCGTGCAGTGTCAGAACGACCGCTCACAGCACCGCAACCGCGCCGAGGCGATGGCCATGCTGAAATCCCGCCTCTACGAACTCGAACTGCGCAAGCGCCAGGCCGAAGCTGACAAGCTCGAAGCCGGCAAGACCGACGTCGGCTGGGGCCACCAGATCCGCAGCTACGTACTCGACCAGAGCCGCATCAAGGACCTGCGCACCAACGTCGAGACGTCCAACACGCAAAAGGTGCTGGATGGCGACCTGGATCAGTTCATCGAGGCGAGTTTGAAACAGGGCGTGTAAAAAGTCGGCGCAGGCGGGACGGCGCCAGGTGGTGTAGCACTGGAGAGAATCGATGGAACGCATCACGATTTCGATTGATGAGGAATTGGCTGCCGAGTTTGATCTGCTGATTGCCAATCGTGGCTACAAGAACCGCTCTGAAGCCGTGCGTGATCTTGTTCGATCTTATCTGGAGGCCGCACGGACCAACGAGGGGCAGGAAGGCCACTGTGTCGCCAATCTCTCCTATGTGTACAACCACCATGAGCGCGACCTCGCCGAGCGTCTCACTGCCTTGCAACATGGCCAGCACGATCTGACCGTTGCCACCATGCACGCCCATCTCGATCACGACAACTGTCTGGAGAGCGTCATCCTGCGCGGTGCCAGTGCTGCGGTACGGGCATTCGCAGATGCCATGACGGCCGAACGTGGCGTCCGTCACGGTCAGTTGAATCTCGTGTCCGTTGAGTTCAGTGGCGGCCACGATCATCATCATGGCTATGTCCCGCGCGGGAAGGTGCGCACCCACGTCCATCTGCGCCCCAAGACCTGACCAAACCCTCTGATGTCAGCGGGCTACCGTCGCTGATAGCTTAGCGGCATTTCCAGATTGCAGCGCTCCAGCAGGTCGGTATTGGCAAAGATTTCGGCCGGCGTGCCATCGGCTTCGATGACGCCCTGATGCATGACCAGTACCCGTGAGCACAGATCGAGAACCAGGTCGAGATCGTGCGTCGCGATTACCTTGGTGTGAGCGAACCCGGCCAGGAGATTAATGACCCGGCGTCGGGCTGCCGGGTCGAGACCACTGCTCGGTTCATCCATCACGAGGATGGAGGGCAACATGGCCAGCACACCCGCAATGGCCACAGCACGTTTTTCGCCCCCGGACAGTCGATAGGGAGGGCGTTCCCCGAGATGCCCGGCACCGACCGTCGCCAAGGCTTGCTCGACACGCGCGCCGATGTCCTGCGCAGCCAGTCCCTGGTGGCCGAGTCCAAACGCCACATCATCAAACACGGTGGGCATGAACAACTGGTCATCCGGGTCCTGGAAGATCATGCCGACCGTGCGGCGAACTTCGGCAAGATTCTCGCGGGTGATCGGGAAATCGCCGATGCGCACCTGGCCGCTGGTGGGCGTGAGTACCCCGTTGAGATGCAGCAACAGGGTAGATTTCCCGGCGCCATTGCCACCGATGATGGCCACCGACTCGCCGTGATGGATCACAAAACTGACCCCGCGCAGCGCGGACTGCCCGTCCGGATAGACGAAAACCACATCACGCGCTTCAACAAGGTGGTGGCTCACGACGCAACATCCAGCATCAATCGTCCCAGCAACGTGGCGAGGTCCGTCGTGCGCACCAGAAAAAATGCACCCAGGCATAACGCCAGGAACATCGTGTCGACCCACTGCCATGGCTGGGTTTGCCGTATCGGCAAGTGACCGTCAAACCCTCGCGATAACATGGCCTGGTGGATGCGTTGGGCGCGCTCCAGCGTCCGCAGCAGCATATGTCCAAGCATGGACCCATACACGGAGAGGGGCAGCGCTTTCGAAGGTTGTGAGCGCAATTCGCGCGCCAGGATCATGCGCCCGAGTTCGCCAGCCAGCAAGAGGATATAGCGATGCATGAACAGTAACTGTGTCGTCAGCGCCCGGGGGACGCCCAAGTCACCGAGTGCGGCACAGAGACGATGCATGCCGATGCTGGCGACCAGGATCAGCGCCGCAGCGACGGTCAGGGCCGCCCGGATCAGGATCGAAGCTAACGAAAGCCAGCCCCCTGAGACAGGATGCCCCATCAATTCCATGCGGGGGACAGGATCGAAAATGGGATTGAAAATGCCCACCATCAGCGCAAATGGCATGGCCAGCAGCATCTTGAACCCGATCCGTGTCAGTGGAATGTTGCCGAGTCGCGCCAGCAAGATCGGAAAGATCGCCATCGGCAGCAATGCTGCGACCGCGTAACGGTTAAATGAAACGACCACAAGAATGAATGCCAAGGTAGCCAGGATCGTGGCACGCGGGTCAATGCCAGCCAGCCAGCCCGATTGACTGGCGCTGACGTCCAGTGCATGGACTTCCCTGAGCAGTGTCTCGATACTGCTCACGGCGCGGGCTGCGACCGGGGTTTATTGAGAAGTACGCGCACGGCGGGGGCGCAGGAGATAGCCGATGCCCGTGACGAGAATCAGCGTGCCAAATCCGCCGAGCACACCAGCCAGCGAGGTACCTGCATCGATGTCAGGCCAGGTCGATGGTTGCGCTGATTCAACTTTGAGGTTAGCGGTAGCGCGCTCAATCGACCACTCCAAGCCGTCCGGTTTAGCAGAAGCGAACCAGGACAGTAGCCCGCCGGTAAGCACGGCAAGCAGGGCAAATGTGATGATCACGCGGCTGGGGAAAACCGCAGCAGAACGACGGGCATCGACCAGATCCGGACGCGCCTCACGGATGAATGCAATGACTCCGGCGGTTGCCAACCCCTCCACCAGACCAATGGCCAGATGAATCGGTTGCATCAGCAGCAGAAAAGTATCCAGCGGCAAGCTGCTAATACCGGACAACTGTGTCTCGAAGACCACGCCGAGAGCGCCTAATTGCAGACCGATGATCGCCGCCAGCACGGTAATGGCAGCCAATCTTTTTCTGGAGGGAGCATCGCCGGCGGCTTTGACCAGCGGACGATAGATCAGGGGATACGCAACAAGACAGGGGAAGATGCCGAGGTTAAAAATGTTAGCTCCCAGCGCGAGCAAACCACCGTCAGCAAAGAACAGCGCTTGTACCGTCAATACCGAAGCAATGACAATCAATGCAGCGGGGCCGCCGAGCAGGATCGAGAGCAGCAAGCCGCCCCCGATATGTCCGCTCGACCCGGTTCCTGGTATTGCAAAATTGATCATCTGGGCGGCAAAGACAAAGGCGCCCAGCACACCCATCAATGGCACCAGATGGTCACGGGAATCGCTACGCAGTCGTTTTGAACACCAAGCGAGGGTTGCCCCGGAGGCCACCCAAAGCGTCGCACCAACCGTCGGAGAAAGCAGGGCATCGGCCATGTGCATGATGAGATCTCCCGGAAATATCGTATGAAGAGTTGTCGAATTGTATTACCGCCGCAGCCACATGAGCAAGCTATTGGCTAACTGAAATGGCTGGCGAGCGATGGAAAAGTCGGCGCTGGCGGGACGGCGACCTGCCATTGCGGCATTGCAGCACAGGGCGTCGCATGCCACAATCCACCCCAATTACCCATCACGAGCCCATCATGACCGACATCGCCCCGACCCCTGCCCCTATCGAGGACAACCACATCATCGCCGAGCGCCGCGAGAAGCTCGCGCAATGGCGCAAAACCGGCAACGCCTACCCCAACGATTTCATCCGCGAAAACCTCGCCGCCAGGCTCGACGAGCTGTATGGCGAGAAGAGCCGTGAGGAACTCGAAGCCACGCCGATCGAGGTCAAGGTGGCCGGCCGCATCATGTTGAGGCGCGTGATGGGCAAGGCGAGTTTCGCGACGATCCAGGATCTGTCCGGCCGCCTCCAGCTCTATATCAACAACGACGGCACCGGCGTCGACGTCCATGACGACTTCAAGAAGTGGGACCTCGGCGATATCGTTGGCGCGGTCGGCACGCTATTCAAGACCAAGACCGGCGAACTCACGGTGCAATGCAGCCAGATTCGCCTGCTGTCGAAGTGCCTGCGACCGTTGCCGGAGAAGTTCCACGGCCTCACCGACATCGAGCAGAAATACCGCCAGCGCCACCTCGATCTGATCACCAACGAGGCCTCGCGCTTCACCTTCGTCGCGCGCAGCCGGCTGGTGCAGTCGGTGCGTAACTACATGAACGACCACGGTTTCCTTGAAGTCGAAACGCCGATGATGCATCCCATCGCCGGCGGCGCCTCGGCCAAGCCCTTCACCACGCATCACAATGCGCTCGACATGGACCTGTTCCTGCGCATCGCGCCGGAACTGTATCTGAAGCGCCTGGTCGTCGGCGGCTTCGAGAAAGTCTTCGAGATCAACCGCAACTTTCGCAATGAAGGCCTCTCGCCGCGCCACAACCCCGAATTCACCATGATGGAGTTCTACGAGGCCTACGCGGATTACCAGAGCCTGATGAACTTCACCGAGGGCCTGATTCGCCACGCCGCGCGCGAGGCGCTCGGCACCGAGAGCTTCGACTATCAGGGCCGCACACTGGATCTTTCGAAACCTTTTCGCCGCATGACGACGGTCGAGGCGATCCACTACCACCATCCCGGCTACAACCTCACCCTGTTGGGCGACGCCGGCTGGCTGCGCCAGAAGCTCGCTGACCTCAAGGTCGAGGTGAAGCCGCTGGCCGGCCTCGGCACGCTGCAGATGCAGCTATTCGAGGAAACCACCGAAGCCGAACTGTGGGAGCCGACCTTCATCATCGACTACCCCACCGAAGTCTCGCCGCTGGCGCGCCGCTCGAGCTCGAATCCGGATGTCACCGAACGCTTCGAGTTGTATATCGTCGGCCGCGAGATCGCCAACGGCTTCTCGGAACTGAACGACCCGGAAGACCAGGCGGCACGCTTCCTCGACCAGGCAAAAGCCAAGGATGCCGGTGACGAGGAGGCGATGTTCTACGACGCCGACTACATCCGCGCGCTCGAATACGGCCTGCCGCCCACCGGCGGCTGCGGCATCGGCATCGACCGGCTGGTGATGCTGCTCACCGATGCGCCGAGCATTCGCGACGTCATCCTCTTCCCGCAGATGCGCGCTGAGTAGCATAAAAGTCGGCGGTGGCGGGACGGCACATAGCAGTCATCGGCGCCGGCATTGCCGGCGCATCGGTGGCGCGTGCACTCCTTCAGCACGGTCATACGGTCACTGTCATTGACAGCGCTGCCGTATCCGCCAGTGGGGCCTCGGGCAACCTTGCCGGTGTTTTTCGTCCGCTGCCTTCACTGGGCGACAGCCGACTTTCACGCCTCTTGCGCGCCGGCTTTCTGCTCGGTCGCCAACAGTTCGCGGCCTTGCCGGAGGCACGCTGCGGCTGGACCGGCGTGCTGCACATCGCCCGCGACGCGAAACATGAGGCAACCCAGCGCCGCATCGTCACGGAACAGGACCTGCCCGCCGACTTCTGCCGCTTCGTGGAGCGCGACGAGGCCAGTGGGCTGGCGGGCTGGCCGGTAGAGCAAGGCGGCTGGTGGTTTGCCCGTGGCGGCTGGATCAACCCGCCGAGCCTGTGCCGCGCGCTGCTCAGCGGCATCGATTGTCACTATCACTTCAAGGTGGCACGACAGGAACGCAGCGGCAGTGGCTGGCGCGTCGTCGGCGACAGGGAAACCTTGGGGGCAGACGCAGTCGTGCTCGCCAACGGCATCGGCGCTGCGGCGCTGGCACCCGACCTCAAGCTGCCGATCCGCGCCGGACGCGGCCTGGTCAGCCACCTGCCGGAAGCCGCCACGCCCGCCTTCAACATCGTCGCCACCCGGCTCGGCTACGTCACACCCGCGATCGACGGCCTGCGCTGTGCCGGCGCCACCATGGCGGCAGACGACCTCGACCCCGCTCCCCGTTTTGCCGACCACATCGAAAACTTGCAGCGCCTCGACATGGCCTTGCCCGGCTTCGGCAGCGGACTCGATCCCGCGCAACTGGATGGCCGCGTCTCTTTCCGCCCGATGTCGCCCGACCGCCTGCCAATGGTTGGCCCGCTTTCGGCCAACGAAGACCTGTGGATCATCGACGGCTTCGGCGCACGCGGCCTGGTGTTTGCCGCCATCTGCGCCGAACTGCTCGCCTGCCAGATCAGCGGCGTGCCGCTGCCACTGGAATCCGACCTGGTGGCGGCTCTGTCACCAGGCCGGTTTGTAAAGCAATCAGCCTACGGCAGAACCTGATCGAGTCGCCGCAAAACTTCATCACGGCCGAGCACCGCCAGCACGCGATCGATCGCCGGGCTTTGTGGCTGCCCGAGCAGCGCCACGCGCAGCGGGATCGCTACCTGCGGCATCTTCAGGCCAGTAGCGGCCAGCGTCTCTTTCAGGGTTTTGGAGAGCGCTTCCGGAGAAAAGTCGGCGCCGGCGAGACGGCCCCTGAGGTCTGCCAGCGCGGCCTTCGCAAGATCCGTCAGGTGCTGTGCCGCCATTTCGGCGGGGGGATGCGGGGCGACGTAGAACGGATGCGCGCAATCGGCCAGCTCATTGAGATTGGTCACGCGATCCTTGTAGAGCGCGGCGATCAGCTCGGGATCAGGCTGCGGCGTCGCTAGCACGCCTTCGCGCGCCAGGCGGCGCACGATTTCTCCGCCCAGCCGGGCGTCATCGGCCAGCTTGATGTAGTGGGCGTTGAGCCAGTTGAGCTTTTCGGTGTTGAACTGCGCGGCCGAACTCGTGATGTGATCAAGGTCGAACCACGCGACGAATTGCGCCATCGAGAAGACTTCCTCATCACCGTGCGACCAGCCCAGCCGTGCCAGGTAGTTGAGCACCGCCTCGGGCAAGTAGCCGTCGTCGTCGTACTGCATCACGCTCACCGCGCCGTGGCGCTTGGAAAGCTTGGTGCCGTCGTCGCCGAGGATCATCGACAGGTGCCCATACAGTGGCACGGGTGCGCCAAGCGCCTGCAGCAGATTGATCTGGCGCGGCGTGTTATTCACATGGTCGTCACCACGAATGACATGCGTGATGCCCATGTCGCGGTCATCCACCACCACGCAGAAGTTGTAGGTCGGCGTACCGTCGGCACGGGCGATGATGAAGTCGTCGAGTTCGGCGTTGGCGATTTCGATGCGGCCTTTCACCTGGTCATCCCAGGCGACGACGCCGTCGGCCGGATTCCTGAAACGCACGACAGGTCTGAGGCCTGCTGGAATTGCGGGTAGTGTTTTCCCTGTTTCCGGGCGCCAGCGACCGTCGTAGCGCGGCTTTTCCTTCTGCGCCTCCTGTGCGGCGCGCAGGGTATCGAGTTCTTCCTTCGAGGTGTAGCAGTGGTAGGCCGTGCCGGCGGCGAGCATTTCGCCGATCACCTGCCTGTAACGATCCATGCGCTGCATCTGGTAGAACGGGCCTTCGTCGTGCGCCAGCCCCAGCCATTGCATACCGTCGAGAATCGCCTGCACGGCCGCCGGCGTAGAGCGCGCCACGTCGGTATCCTCGATACGCAGGATGAATTGACCCTGATGACGACGGGCGTAGGCCCAGGCGAACAACGCGGTGCGCGCACCGCCGATGTGAAGGTAGCCGGTCGGGCTGGGGGCAAAGCGGGTTCTTACAGTCATGGTGGAGTCTG
Organism: Rhodocyclaceae bacterium; assembly: GCA_011391215.1. Classification (GTDB taxonomy): domain Bacteria; phylum Pseudomonadota; class Gammaproteobacteria; order Burkholderiales; family Rhodocyclaceae; genus Sulfuricystis. Next base: position 19,130 of record JAABQX010000025.1, on the reverse strand, counting down.
CTCAACGAAAGCGAGCATTTTACGTGCCGCTGTCGATGCTTGCTATTGCTGGTTTACCGTAGCATTCAGCCATGCCTCTCCTGCCCGCATTGCGTTCGCGCAACTATCGCCTGTTTTTCGCTGGTCAGCTGATTTCGCTGATCGGCACCTGGATGCAGCAGATCGCCATGATCTGGCTCGCCTACCGCCTCACCGACTCGGCGGCCATGCTGGGTCTGGTCGGGTTTGCCAGCCAGATCCCGATCCTGTTGTTCGGCACGCTGGCCGGTGTGTGGAACGACCGCCTCGACCGGCGCCACCTGCTGCTGTGGACGCAATTCTTCTCCATGCTGCAGGCGCTGCTGCTATTCACGCTCACCCTGACGGGCACCGTCACACCGGCGTATCTGGTGATGCTGGCCTTTCTGCTCGGCTGCATCAATGCCATCGACCTGCCGGCACGCCAGGCCTTTGTCGCACAGTTGGTCGAGGACAAGGCCGACCTGCCCAATGCGATCGGCTTGAATTCGCTGTTGATGAACGGTGCGCGCTTCGTCGGCCCGACGCTGGCCGGGCTGATCGTCGCCACAGCCGGTGAAGCGGCCTGCTTTCTGGTAAATGCCGTTTCGTATCTGGGTGTGCTGATCGCACTTTCCGCCATCCGTGTAACACCACGGGCCGAGCGGCAACCGCAAGCGGCGCTGACCGCCCTGCGCGCCGGCCTGACGTATGCCTTCCAGCATCCGCAGATCCGTTCGTCGCTGCTCATGGTTGCCGGCTTCAGCTTTTTCGTCACGCCCTACACGGTGCTGATGCCGGTGTTTGCCCGCGATATCTTTCACGGTGCGGCGGACACTTACGGTTTTTTGATCGGCAGCGCGGGTATCGGCTCCCTGTCTGCCGCGCTGTTTCTTGCCCTGCGTGGCCGCAGCGGCGCCGCTGACGGACTCGACAGACTCGTGGCTCGCGCCACGTTCGCTGCTGGCGTTGCGCTGACCGGCTTTGTCATCGTCGCCACGCTGTCTGCCGAGCCGCTCTGGGCCTATCCACTCCTGTCGATTTTAGGATTCTCCGCCGTACTGACCATCGCCGGCAGCAACACGCTGATCCAGACGGAAGTGGCAGAGGATTTTCGCGGGCGCGTCATGGCGATCTTTTCGACCGCATTCATGGGCATTGCTCCGCTAGGCAGCCTCACGGTCGGCGCCATTGGCGAAGCGGTCGGCGTACGTCCGACGTTGTTCGCTTGCGGCTTGCTGACACTCGCCTTAGGAATTATCTATCTGCGGCAGTTGAAGTCTTCAGTACGCTGAAAAACAAAGGGCGCGGTAAAAACCCGCGCCCCTGGAATATTTGCATCTGTAACGTTTATTTCTTTGCGGCAGTTTTCTTCTTGCCCGCAACAGCGGTCTTGAAACCGGCGCCGGCGGTGAAGCGCGGCACGGTGGTCGCTGCAATCTTCAGCTTTTCACCAGTCTTGGGATTCACTCCGGTACGCGCGGCACGCTTGGCAGCTTTGAAGGTACCGAAGCCCACGAGCGTCACAGGATTTCCCTTGGCAACTGACTTGACAACAGCATCAATCATTGCATCCAGCGCCTTGCCCGCAGCAACTTTGCTGATGGCGGCTTCTTTGGCAGCAACCTCGACGAGATCCCCCTTGTTCATATTGGTCTGCTCCTCAAGATGAAAGGCTACATAGCCCAGATTCATTCTAACTGGATATCCGGAACTGACGTCAAGGGGGTAAAAAGTTTTTTCGCACTCAACTGCCCTGCCGGCTAACGTTTGGGCGCTTTATGCCTATAATTGACGACACAAAAATCGCTTCTTGCATCTTCAGGAAATCTTCGGAGGTTGGTGCCATGCTGTTCATTCTGTACTACATCGTCGCCATCACAGTTCTGGCGCTGCACTTCATGGGCGTGCTGGCGCGCTACAACCTCGAGTGGCTAATTCTGGTTCTGGCGGCCACGGTCTTCCCGGCGGTTTATTTTCTCTAACAGCGGTTCGCGATCAGTGTCTTGACGGCAGCCGCGTCGGCATCCATGACCGACACGCGTTGCGGCAAGGCCTCGATCCCTTCCAGCGCCTTGGGCCTCGATGGATCGCAACCGAGTGCTTCATGAATCGTCTCGGAAAATTTCACCGCTTGCGCGGTCTCCAAAACAATCATTGGCAAACTCGTCGGCACACCCGCACTCATGTGCTCGCGTGCCACCTTGACGGCATCGGCCGTGTGGGTGTCGATCATGATCTGGTGTGACTGCCAGACGGCACGAATCGTCGCGAGGCGATCGGCATGCGTGCTCTTGCCGGAAACAAAACCGAACTTCGGCAACTGCGCCATGAACGGTGTATCACGCAAATCGAAGCTGCCGCCGGCATCAACTTTTGCCCAGAATTCGCGCACGGCTGCCGGGTCTCGCCCAACCAGATCGAAGACAAATCGCTCGAAGTTGGACGCCTTGGAAATATCCATCGACGGGCTTGATGTCACATAGGTATCTGCCGTGCCACGCGGACGATAGACGCCGGTGCGGAAAAATTCGTCGAGCACATCATTTTCGTTGGTTGCCAAAACCAGTTGGGCGATGGGCAGCCCCATCATGCGCGCGATGTGGCCAGCGCAGATGTTGCCGAAGTTGCCCGAGGGCACACTGAAGATTACCTGCTCTTCATTGCTGCGCGTTGCCGCAAAGTACCCTTTGAAGTAGTAGATGATCTGCGCCAGCACGCGCGCCCAGTTGATCGAATTCACCGCGCCGATCTTGAAGCGCGACTTGAAGTCCGCATCGTTGGAGACCGCCTTGACGATATCCTGGCAGTCATCGAACATGCCACGGATGGCAATATTGGTAATGTTCTCGTCCTGCAGCGAATACATCTGCGCGCGCTGGAACGCGGACATCTTGCCGTCGGGGGAAAGCATGAAGACGCGCACACCTTTTTTACCGCGCATCGCGTATTCGGCAGCCGAGCCGGTATCTCCCGAAGTGGCACCGAGGATGTTGATCGTGTCGTTGCGCTTGGCCAGCACGTACTCGAACAGATTGCCGAGCAACTGCATCGCCATGTCCTTGAAGGCCAGCGTCGGGCCGTTCGAGAGTTCGAGCAGATGGAATCCGGGTTCCAGCGTCGTCAGCGGTGTGATGTCGTCCGCATCGCGTCCGGGCCGGCAATAGCGGTAGGTCTGTGCCGTGTAAGTTCGGTCAACCAGCATCTTGAGATCGCAGGCAGGAATATCGTCGATATATTTCTGCAGGATGCGCAGCGCCAGCGCGTGATATGGCAACTCGCGCCATTCCGCCAATTCGGCAGCGGAAACTTGCGGATAGCGCTCGGGCAGGTAGAGCCCGCCATCGGGTGCGAGGCCACCGAGGAGGATGTCGGAAAAAGCCTGCGGTGCGGCACCGCCACGCGTGGAGATATATTTCATGGGATCAAAAGACGGGTAGGGCTAAATTGGGCGGGAATTATCGTCGCTGAATCTGGACGTGTCCAGCCAGATCGCGACGCAAAGGGCAACGACAAACAGGAGTAGCGCGATAGCCACGGGTACCCAACCATGCACAATGTCCAGTGCAAGCAGGACGCCGCCGGCGAGAAAAAATACGGCGCGCAATCGTCCGCCCCAAGCCAGCCAACGCTGCAACGTACGGCGTTGCGGCGAGCTGCTGCCCGGATGACGCCACACCGGCAGCAATTGGCTCAGGGCGCCCGTGACGAGCGGCAGCAGGAAAGCAGTAATGAAACCGGCAATTGCCGGACGCGCCGGCAGCATCCCCGCACCATGGGCAATGCCGAGCAACAGGAGCAGCACGCACCCGAGTGTTGCAGCAGCGAGTGGCGCCGGTGCGTCAGTGCCAACGATTGCCGCAATACCGAAAGTCCGTTGCCAGGCGAGCAGATTACGGCCTGCTACCCAAAGCAGCAGCACCGCGCCACAATAGGCCAGCCAGACAGCACCACTGGCACCCGCGGCAACCAGCACCGCGCCTGCGGCGGCAATTGGCAGATCACGCCGCAAACGCTCGGCAGCAGCCATGTCTGGCCGTCCCATGACGGTCGGCAGCAGTACCGGCAAGGTGCCCAAGGCGGCAAGACCGATAAACCCCAGCGTGTTCAGATGTAGATGAAAGAGCCGCAAGGCTGCGCGCAATTCCGGCTGGGTAAGCCACACCGGAACCAGGCTGACGGCAAAGAACAGGCAAAGCAACGCCGCGCCATACCAGCGCGCGCCCGGATGCGGTGCGCCGAGCGTACCGCGCAGACGGCGGGCAAGCCACACGATCAGGGCGAGCGTGGCCAGGACAGTCAGTGTCGCGGCGGCGTGCAGACTCCAATTTGGCAAAACGCCAGCCAGACCGAGTGGTGTGACGATACCCGCCAGTTGAACGGCAAGCGGCAGATAATGGATCGCGCGCACGGGAGTGCTCGTGCGCGTCAGCACCGGAACAAAGTGGATGATGGCGCCAAAGATCAGCGGCATCGCACCGGCGGCGAACGCCAGATGAAAAGTCGGCGCCGGCGGGGCGGCAAGATGACCTGCGGTCAGCGCCGCAATAAAAGCTAAAACCGCGCAGATGCCGAGATAGATCAGCATCCGCGTGTATTGAGGCTAGCTGAGATTTTCGAGGCGCAGGCGAATGATCTTGCCGCTGACGACCGGTAGCGCCTCGATCTTGGCGATAGCAGCATCAACCTGCTTTTCGCGCACGACATGGGTGAGCATGATGATGTCGGTCTGGGCTTCGCCTTCCTCAGGTTCGCGCTGGATCATGGCGTCGATGGAAATCTGCTGGTCGGCGAGAATGCGCGTGATGTCGGCCAGCACACCCGGCTTGTCCTCGACGCGCATGCGCAGGTAGTAACCGCACTCGACTTCGGCCATCGGCAGGATCGGCGTATCGGCCACCGCGTCAGGCTGGAACGCCAGGTGCGGCACGCGATTTTCCGGATCGGCAGTTTCCATGCGCGTCACATCGACGAGATCAGCGATCACCGCCGAAGCAGTCGGTTCGGCGCCCGCGCCCTTGCCGTAGTAAAGCGTCGCGCCCACCGCATCGCCCTGCACCAGCACGGCGTTCATCGCGCCTTCGACATTGGCGATCAAGCGTTTGGCGGGAATCAGCGTTGGATGCACGCGCAACTCGACACCGTTGGAGCGGCGCTTGGTGATGCCCAGCAACTTGATGCGGTAGCCGAGTTGTTCGGCATACTTGAGGTCCTCGGCAGTGAGCTTGCTGATGCCTTCGATGTGCGCCTTGTCGAACTGCATGGGGATACCGAAGGCAATCGCCGACATGATGGTGAGCTTGTGCGCGGCATCGATTCCCTCGACGTCGAAAGTCGGGTCAGCCTCGGCATAGCCGAGGCGCTGCGCTTCCTTCAGAACTGTCTCGAACGACAACCCCTTGTCACGCATTTCAGAGAGAATGAAATTGGTGGTGCCATTGATGATGCCGGCGATCCACTGGATGCGGTTGGCGGTGAGGCCCTCACGCAGTGCCTTGATGATGGGAATGCCACCGGCGACAGCGGCTTCGAAACCGATCATCACGCCCTTCTTCTGTGCTGCGGCAAAAATCTCGTTGCCATGCACGGCCAGTAGCGCCTTGTTGGCCGTGACGACATGTTTGCCATTCTCGATCGCCTTCAGCACAAGATCCTTGGCGATGCCATAGCCGCCGATCAGTTCGACGACGATGTCGATTTCGGGATTATTCACGACCGCGAAGGCGTCATCCGTTACGGCGACCTTGCCACCCGTGACTTGCTGCGCCAATACGATATTTTTGTCGGCCACCTGGGTGATGCGAATGGGCCGGCCGGCGCGACGGGTAATCTCGGCCTCGTTGCGGGAAAGAACAGTAAAAGTGCCGCCACCGACCGTGCCGATGCCCAGCAAGCCCACATTGATTGGTTTCATAACAACCTTTGGAAAGTGAAAGTTGATTCAGGCGCCGTGGCGCTTGCGATAAAGCTCGAGGAAGCGCGCAATGCGTCCGATGGCCTCGGTGAGATCATCGACATTCGGCAGGAAAACGACGCGGAAGTGATCGGGCGTCGGCCAGTTGAAACCACGCCCCTGGACCAGTAGCACCTTTTCGGCTTCGAGCAACTGAAGGATGAACTGCTGGTCGTCGCTGATCGGATAGAGTTTCAGATCGAGACGGGGGAAGCAATACAGCGCCGCTTGCGGCTTCACGCAGGAGACGCCGGGAATGGCGGAGAGCAGTTCCCACGCCAGATCGCGCTGTTTGGTGAGGCGGCCATTGGGCGCCACCAGCTCTTCGATGCTTTGATAACCCCCCAGGGCGGTCTGGATCGCATGCTGCCCGGGAACATTGGAGCACAGCCGCATCGAGGCAAGGATACCCAGGCCTTCAATGTAGTCCTGAGCGTGGCGCTTCTCGCCGGAGACAATCATCCAGCCGGCACGGAAACCGCAGGCGCGGTAGTTCTTTGAGAGGCCATTGAAGGTAATGAAAAGCACATCATCCGCGATGCTGGCCAGCGAGGTATGCGTACGGCCGTCGTAGAGCACCTTGTCGTAGATTTCGTCGGCGAAGACGATGAGTTGGTGCTGGCGCGCGAGTTCGACGATTTCCTTGAGCAAGTCGTCCGGATAGAGTGCGCCGGTCGGATTGTTGGGATTGATGACAACGATGGCACGTGTCTGCGGCGTAATCTTGGCGCGAATGTCAGCCATATCTGGCAGCCAGCCGGCACCCTCATCGCAGAGGTAATGGCGCGGCGTTCCACCGGCCAGTGTGACGGCTGCCGTCCACAGCGGGTAGTCGGGCGCAGGCACCAGCACCTCGTCGCCGTCATTCAGCAAGGCTTGCATGGCCATGACGATCAACTCGGAAACACCGTTGCCAAGGTAGATGTCATCGATGGCCACATCGGCGATGCGCTTTTGCTGACAGTAATGCATCACCGCCTTGCGCGCGGCGAACAGGCCCTTGGAATCCGAGTAACCGGAGGCATCGCGGATGTTGCGGATGACGTCGACGACAATTTCTTCGGGCGCTTCAAAGCCGAAGGCGGCCGGATTGCCGATGTTCAGCTTGATAACGCGATGCCCCTCCTCTTCCATCTGCCGCGCGCGCGCCAGCACCGGCCCACGGATGTCGTAGCACACACTGGCGAGTTTCGCGGATTTGAGGACGGGTTGCATGGCGGTCGGGGCACAAGGGCAATAAAAGTGAGAGGTTATAATCCTACCGAATGCTCTGCCGCACCGCAACCTGCAGCACCTCAGAACTCCTTATCTGGCAAGGTATTTCACCCGATTTGCACCACATCACGACTCAAGACAGTGAAACTTCTCGCCGATCCGAGCCCCCCCCACCTCGCCGTCACCGCCTATGGAGATGACCACGTGGTTGTCAATGGCCATACCTTGCGCCGCAGCCTGCTGCTCTTGCCCGACCGGATCGACGAACTTTGGGGTCCGGTAGATTACGCCTCACTCACCCAGGAACACTTCGTGCGGCTCGTAACACTCACGTGCGATGTCCTGCTGCTGGGAACTGGCATCAAACAACGCTTTCCACCCCCTGCCCTGCTGCGCCCGCTGATCGAAGCAGGGCGAGCCATCGAAGTAATGACCACACCAGCCGCTTGCCGAACCTACAACATCCTCGTCGCCGAAGGTCGCCTGGTAGCCGCCGCGCTCATTATCGAAACCTCATCTACCCCCTGATGCACAACACGCCCCCCGTCAAAGCGCGCATCGCGCTCAAAATCGATGTCGCGACCTATCGCGCCGCCTTCCAAGGCGTGCCGGTTCTGGCCGACATCCTGCGCCGCCATCGCGCCGGCGCCAGTTTCGTTTTCGCGCTCGGCCCCGACCACTCAGGACGTACGCTCAGCCAAGCTTTTCGCCCGCAGTTGCATGGTCGCGCCGCTTACAGTTCGCTCGCTGAGCACTTTGGTGCCCGCTCGCTTTTTTACGGTTCATTACTGCCAGCACCCAACACGGGCAGACGTTGCGCCGAAATCATGCGCAATGTGTGCTATGCCGGCTTCGAGGTCGGACTGCATGGCTGGGACGCGCTGCAATGGACAATGGAAGTGGAAACGGCAGATGCCCGCTGGAGTGAAACCCAGCTCGATCGCGGGATTGATGCCTTCGAGAAAGTTTTCGCCGCCCGGCCCAAACTGCACGCTGCACCCGCCTGGCGTTCCAACCCCCACAGCCTGCGCCTGACGCAACGCCAGGGCTTCGCCTATGCCAGCGACACGCGTGGCCGGCACCCCTTCATGCCGGTATGGAACGGCGAGATCGTACGGTGCCCGCAATTCCCCACCACCCTGCCGACACTTGATGAACTTGCCGACAGCGCCCGGCCCGATCCGCAAGTTCTGCGGGATCGCCTGCTCGCACTCACAGCCAAAATCTCACCGCTGCATGTTTTCAGCTTGCGGGCCAACCCGGATATCGCCAAACACCCTGAAAAGATAGAAGAGCTGCTGACCGGCTGGCGTGAGCAAGGCTATGAGATAACCTCCATTCAGTCAATCGCCGCGAGCCTTGACATGGATAAACTGCCCCGCCACGAGATCATGGTTGGTACAGTGCCCGGCCGTTGCGGCAACCTCTTGTTGCAAGGCGAAGAATTTTTGTCAGCTTGGAGAAACCCCTCATGAGCAACCCACCCTCACCTTCCTTGGTTGGACTCGAGGTACCGGATTTTTCATTGCCGGCAACTGGTGGCCGAACCTTTCGCCTCGCAGATTTGCAGGAACAGCCGCTGGTGATTTATTTCTATCCCAAGGACAGAACGCCCGGCTGCACCACTGAAGCACAGCAATTCCGCGACCTGTATGCCGATTTCAAAAGTGCCGGTGGCAGCGTCTGGGGCGTATCACGCGACAGCCTCAAGTCCCATGAAAATTTCAAGGCCAAGCTGGGACTCCCCTTCGAGCTTCTCTGCGATAGCGATGAAACCGCTTGCACCTTGTTCGATGTGATCAAGATGAAAAACATGTACGGTAAACAGGTCAAGGGTATCGAGCGCAGCACCTTCCTGATCGATCGCGCCGGCCGTCTCGCCCTTGAGTGGCGTGGCGTCAAGGCAGATGGTCACGCCGCAGCAGTGCTTGCCGCACTTCGCACACGCTGATGAGTTTGGTTATTTTCTTTTCCCACGCATTTTTGTAAAGGAATGTCATTGATGATTCGCAGTCGCAGCTTCCTGAAGACACCCATTTTTCTCGTGCTGGGTTTTATTGCCGGTTTCGCCCTGGCGGACAACGCACCTCCAGCCGGGAAGCAGACTTACATCACCGTCAATGGCAAAGCCATCCCCAAGTCGCGCGCGGATGTGTTGGCCAACTCGATGCCACCCGCGCAAGGACAACGTGAGGCCGAAGCCATGCGAAGATCCCTGGGTGATGAACTCGTCAGACGCGAACTGGCGGCACAGGAGGCCGTTAAACGCGGCATCGACAGCCGACCCGATGTGCGCGCCCAGATCGATCTGGCGGCTCAGGGCGTCCTGGTCAACGCCTATTATTCCGATTACCTGCACGAACATCCGATCAGCGAAGAAACCATCAAACGTGAATACGAGTCGATCCGCACCACCTTGGGCAATCGCGAATTCAAGGTACGCCATATTCTGCTCAACTCCGAAGCCGAAGCACAGGCAATCATTGACAAATTGGGGCGCGGCGCAAAATTTAACGAACTGGCTGCGCAATCCAAGGATCTGGTGACGAAGGGTCGGGGCGGTGATCTGGGCTGGATCAATGCTGCAACCTATGTGCAGCCATTTTCAGAAGCCATGACCAAGCTGCAGAAAGGAAGATATACCTTCAAGCCGGTGCAGAGCGAATTTGGCTGGCACGTCATCCAACTCGATGACATTCGCGAGCTGAAAATGCCGACACTGGCCGAATTGAAGCCCCAGTTGCTGCCACGCTTGCAGCAACAGACCATCGAACGTCACATGACAGAGTTACGCAGCCGGGCGAAGATCGAATAGCTCCTGCGCCTACCCCGCGATACCCACCTGCTGCATCCTACGGCAGGCTATCGATTTTCACATTGCCGTTGTCGGTGCATGCCACACAGTGTTGCACCGCATCTTTCGCTCCGCTGTTGCAACGGCGTGTCCCAGTCGCCTGATCCCATCTAACCTATTGATCTGACGCACTTAACAGTACACATCCCGCAGAAGTTCAGCTCAATGCCTTTCTGTTGCCCAACGTCGCAGGAAAATATGTCTCCTTGAATATTCAGCAAGCTACGCATGGCATGGCGTTTGCCGCAAAAATTATAATTTCTGCAACAGGCATGAAATGCCATGAAAAATTGATGAAGTTATGGCTAGAATAAGCGCACAAAACATACTCAATTCATTACCGGAGGAGATTTCAAATGGCTGCTTTGTTTTCTGATGACTTTATGGTGGATTTTGGCAATGCATGGAATGACGAGCCCGGTTTGGGCGATGCCCTTGCCAAGATCAGTTTCAATTCGGTAATCGGTTATGGTTTTGAAGGTGAAGATAAGCCACGTGGCGTGCTGGTTGTCGAAAATGGTTTCGTCACCAAGGCGGCCGCTTTCACTAACGAAAGCTTGAATTGGGACTTGCGTGCCAGCCAGGCCGACTGGGAAAAGTGGTGCGTCAAGCCTTTAGGCATGATCAGCTTGGGGATTGCCTACACGGCAGGCAAACTCAAGTTCAAGGTGGGCGATTACGGCGCGATGGTGAAAAATCCCGCCATGGCCGGGCCATTCATTAAGAGTTTCGGCGTGATGGGATCCGTGCCCCGCGCGTGATTGTTCTGCTAGGATTCGCCGCAAAATAACAATCGTTTTCGGCGATTGCCTGTGACTGGGGGAGGGTAAGTCTCGATGACACTAAAAAGCTTCGCAACATTGTTGGCGTTGCTGGTTTTGGTTGGTTTGCTCGGATGGATGTTTGGCAAGAGCGGAAAAGATACCAAACCAGGGCTTGAAACGACTTCCGTTGCACCAATGGGTCAGGACAGCGAACCCATGGGGTTCTCCGAAGTGGTGCAACAGCGCAAGGTGGCGCGCACCCCGATGGGCGGTTACATCGAACCTCTCCAGGTAATTCACCTCACGGCACAAACGGGTGGACGTGTCGCCTATATCGCCGGTCGCGAAGGCGTCCCGGTTATGGCCGGCCAGATGATTGTGGGTCTCGACGAAGAGCGCCTGATTTCCGATTATCGGGCTGCATGGGCACATTTATCCGGCGAGATGTCCGGGATTCAGAATGCCCAGGTGCAGTTGTACAACAAGCTGTATGGTCCGGTGACATCTCCCATGGGCGGGACACCGGTTGAGGCCTTTGATCGGACCTCAATCCCATTCTTCAATGCGGCACGTGGCATCGTGCCATTCATGGGCGGCCCCCCGTTGCAGACGCAGTCGGATCAACAGCGTTCCTTTGCCAACCGCAGCCAGGCGCGGAGTGAATATGAAAGGCAGCAGGCCACGGTAGTGGCTTCGCAGGCAAAAATAGACACGATCGAAGCGCAGATGCGCGATCACCGCAGCATTGCCCCCTTCCCTGCGGTCATTTTGGCAAAACTCGTCAACGTCGGCGATGTGGTTCAACCGGGGCAGGCATTGATGGATATTGCGCAAACCGACCGCTTGCATCTGAAAGTCGAGGTGCCATCGCGTCTGGTGAGCGAATTGCGCGAAGGCATGGTCATACCTGTTGCACTGGATGGCGACATCATGGTCGACGGCTTGGTCGATCAGATTTATCCGATGGCCAATCCTGCCCAGCACACGGTTACCGTGAAAATCGTTCTGCAGTCCGACGCCCCGGTAGCGCCGGGTATGTATGCCTCCGCTCTACTGCCAGAGCCGCAGGTTGCCGGTCAGACCGTCGATGTACCGGTTATCCCGTTCTCTGCAATCAGCTACCGGGGTAGTTTGCCATCGGTATTCGTTGCGGGGCGCGATGGCAAGGTCGAGTTACGAGTTGTTCGCCTCGGCGAAAAACAGGGGGATCGGATAGTAATCCTGTCAGGTCTGAAAACCGGGGATAAGGTGGTGACATCACCGCCACAGAACATGCGTTCTGGCGATCGGGTTTTTGGCGAGCGTCCGCAGTGACGGCCTGATCTAGTTAGAAGCGAGGGGATACAGGATGTCCGAAGATAAAAAACAAGAAGCAGAAGCGGCATCGGGACAAGGCGCGATGTCGACTCCGCCACATAAGGATGGTTTCGCCGGCGGCCTGGCGCGCAAGTTCATTGATTCACCGCTGACTCCCCTCCTGCTGATCGCGAGCTTCGTGATCGGCCTGATGGGCATGGTCATTACCCCCCGCGAGGAGGATCCGCAGATTTCAGTACCGATGGTCGACGTCTTCGTCGGCTATCCGGGTGCCTCAGCTGAGCAGGTCAAGAATCTGGTTTCCGAGCCGCTCGAGCGCCTGATGAGTGAAATCAACGGCGTCAAGCACGTTTACTCGATGTCGCAAGATGGCCGTTCCATGGTGACGGTGCGCTTCGACGTCGGGCAGCAGATGGAGCCCTCCCTCGTCAAGCTGTATGACAAACTGTTTTCGCACCTGGATGTTATCCCCAAGGGGGTTTCCCAGCCGCTGGTCAAGCCCAAGGGTATCGACGACGTTCCCGTAGTGACCTTGACGATGTCATCCAAGGTCGACGACATCGTAAGCTTGCGCAAGATGGCGCTGGATGTGCAGCAGAAGATCAAATCGCTGCCAAATACCGGGCAAAGTTTCATCGCGGGGGGCAGTCCGGAGCAGGTGCGCGTCGAGGTTGACCCGGGTCGCCTGACGGCGTACAGCGTCACGCTATCCCAAGTCGCTCGCGCCATCAGTTCTGCCAATCAGCGCACCCAGGCAGGTGACCTGGTCGATAGCAACAAGTCATTTACCGTCTATTCCGGCGAGTTTTTGCATGATGCACGTCAGGTGGGTGATCTCCTGGTTTCCGTCCGTGAAAACAGGCCGGTGATGATGCGCGATCTGGCAACTATCAGCCAGGGTGAAAGGGAAACCAAGACGATTGTGTTGCATAGCGAACGTATCGAAGGAGGCGGATTTTCCAGTCACCCTGCAGTAACCATAGCCGTTGCCAAGAAACGCGGTACCAATGGTGTCGATGTCGCGCGCAGCATACTGAGCGAAGTTGAATCGCTCAAGGGCACGCTGATTCCGGACAGTATCCAGGTCGACGTTACGCGAAACTATGGGCAGACCGCAGACGAAAAGGTATCCGGACTGATCTTCAAGCTGTTCATCGTCACGGCGATCGTCACGCTGTTAATGCTGCTCACCATGGGCAAGGAAACGGCAATTATCGTTGTCGTCACCATTCCGGTGGTGCTGCTGATGACCCTGGCGGTAGCCTATTTGCTCGGCTTCACCATCAACCGCGTCAGCATGTTCGCGTTGGTATTCGCCATCGGCATTCTGGTGGATGATGCGATCGTGGTCGTCGAGAACGTCTACCGGCGCTGGTTGGAGAAAAAGTCTACCGATACCGAACTGACCATCCATGCCGTTGACGAAGTCGGCAACCCGACGGTTCTCGCCACGTTCACCGTGGTCGCCGCGCTGTTGCCCATGGCCTTCGTCAGCGACATGATGGGGCCGTTCATGATGCCCATCCCCGTGCTGGCATCGGCAGCCATGGTGTTTTCCCTGTTCGCCGCCTTCATTTTCGTGCCATGGTTGTCGGCGCGCATCAAGCCAAGCATGAAGCAACTGAACCATGCTGCCGAACGCGAACATTCACAAAACCAAATGATCGGTAAATATTACAAAAAGCTGATCACACCGATCATGAACAACCGCTTCCTCGGATTCATGACCTTGCTGGCCATCATCTTCGCCATGCTGGCTGCGGTATCGCTGTTCTACTTCAAGGCCGTCGCCTTCAAGATGTTGCCGATGGATAACAAGTCGGAACTCAACATTGTCATCGACATGCCGGAGGGAACCGACCTTTTCGTTACCTCGAACCTCGCACAGCACTTCGCGACCAGTCTCAATTCAGTGCCTGAAATTGTTGCCTATCAAACCTATGTCGGCACCGCCTCACCGTTCAATTTCAACGGCCTGGTGCGCCACTATTTCCTGCGCTCGCAGCCCTGGATGGCCGACATTGCGGTTCAATTGCTGCCCAAACATGAGCGCGAACGCTCCAGTCATGAAGTCGCCATGCAGATTCGGGAAATGCTCACACCGATCGCCCGGACCGCCGGAGCGCGCCTGACAGTCGCTGAAGCCCCGCCCGGACCGCCGGTGCTGGCCTCGATGGTTGCCGAAGTCTACGGGCCGACAGCCGAGTCACGCCGCCAGCTTGCCAGCGATCTGTTGCACATCTTTAACGAAACCCCCGACCTGGCCGATACCAATACCTTCATGGTTCGCCCATACTCGGAAATTGCCTTCCAGGTTGATCGTCTGCACGCTGCCATGCATGGCATCAGTGTCGAGGACATCAACCGCGAAGTGACTATGGCCATGGGCGGTTTCGAAGTCGGCCCCGTCAAACTGGTCCATGAACTGGAACAAACCACGATCATTCTGCAACTTCCCCTGGCCGTGCGCGCCCACCCGGGCAATCTGCTCGCCTTGCCGGTGCGCACCTCGACGGGCGTTACCATTCCGCTCGGGGAGCTCGGACACTTCGCCCAGCGGCAGGTCAGCCCGACGATCTTCCACAAGGATTTGCGCGCCGTCGAGTATGTCACCGCCGATGTCATCGGGCCGCTGGGGGCGCCTCTTTACGGCATGATGAACGTCGATGCGAAACTTGCCTCCTATCGCGCACCCGACGGCTCGAAAATTCACGGCACCTACTTTGGAAAACCCAAGGATCTCGATGCCTTCGGCTTCAAATGGGATGGCGAATGGGAAGTGACGTTTGTCACATTCCGCGACATGGGCCTGGCATTCGGCGCCGCGCTAGTGCTGATCTACATGCTGGTCGTGGCCGAATTCCGCAATTTCACCCTGCCCATGGTGGTCATGGCGCCGATTCCTCTGACACTGATCGGCATCATCCCCGGCCACTGGATGCTGGGAGCGGACTTTACGGCAACCTCGATGATCGGTTTCATCGCCTTGGCGGGCATCATCGTGCGCAACTCGATTTTGCTGGTCGACTTCGCCAAGAGCAGGGTGGAAGAAGGCATGTCGGTCCGAGATGCCGTAGTCATGGCAGCGGAAGTGCGCCTCCGGCCCATCGTGATTACCGCACTGGCTTTGGTGATCGGTTCAATCGTGTTGCTGACCGACCCGATTTTCCAGGGAATGGCCGTCTCCTTGTTGTTCGGCTCCATCGTCGCGACATTTCTCACACTGGTCGTCATTCCGCTCGGTTGCTTCTCGGCGCAAAAGGCGTTCCAGTGCAAGGACGGCAGTGTCTGCTCAGAAAGAACTGGCGTTCCGCCAACCGGGAGCGCGAGCCCTGCTCCCTCTGGGGAAGCCCCCTCAGGTGACGCCACACCATCCGGCAGACCGGTGCGGCTGGAAAAACGGGCCGAACCCACCGCAAGTGAACCGACAGCCACGGTAATTGAAGCTCCTCCGAGCGGCGGTCGGCCACCACGACTCGCCAAAAAGACCGAAGCAGAGCCGGCCACACCGGCCTCCAGCGCAGCTGCGCCGGAAGCGGTAAGCGGCAGACCGCCTCGTCTTGCCAAGAAAGTGGATACAGAATCAACCGCTCCCGCCGCAGAGATATCAGAGGCCCCAGCGGCAGCGAGCGGTCGCCCGGCCCGCTTGCAAAAACGCGACGAGGTCGCACCTGTCGTCGTCGAGCCGGCTACAGCCCCTCCCAGCGTAGGACGGCCGCCACGTCTCAGCAAACAAGCAGTACCCCAAGCCGAGGTTGTCAAGCCGGCGACCATCGCCGTACCAAAGACAGCTCCGGTTACGCCTGATCCTGTGGTTGCCGCAGCTGAACCGCTTGTACCTGAGCCTGCCATGGAATCTGAAAAAGAGCCCGTTTCGTCACGCAAGAGAAAACTGCGCGGCATCCGCATCAAGAACATGAACGAAGATTCTGAGAAGTAACAGGAGACGTACGACATGCGCACTACACGAGTGATGAGCCTGCTCTCAATTTCTCTGCTAGCGTCAACCGCAGTGGTGGCGGCGACCTATCCGGAACTTGCCGAGCGCTTCTCCAAAAAAGCAGCCCCCGTTCCTTACTATCAGGTCCTCGGTAATGGTAGTGCCGTGCCCAACGGTAACGGCTATCTGGCAAATGGTGTCGCCACTGCCTACCCCGCCTATGGCAACACCGCGAGGTACATGTTGCCGTCTGGTGCTAACGGCATGCCTGATCCCCGCCAGGTTCGCTGGACCTACGGTCAGGTCAACGCGGCCAGCGATCCATTCTATGTCTGGGGCTTGCGTTCGCAAGGCATGTACGTGCCGTGGAGCACCCCGATGTCCGGCTGGACCAATTCCCAGAGTTGGGATTGGTGGCGCAACCGCGCCGGCGACAACGGCCCTGCACCGCCTCTTTGGTAGGCAGGTATTGAATCTTCAGCCGCAATGAATCATCGAAGCAAGGCAAGGTAGAGCGGGTAGGTGAGTCAGCAGCTGGTTTTAGCAGCACCAAGTTGTACAAACTCAATGGAGGAGCAAGTAAATGCATATCCCTTTCAAACTTAGCGCAATCTCTGTGGTCACCGCACTGACTCTTGGTGCTGCCAGCGTAGCAATGGCACAATCAGCTATGGCCCCCCCAGGCCCCTACATGTCACCTAACGCCTACCAAAACCAGCAAGCTCCGGTACAGCGCGGTAACGCAAATGCCCAGCAACAGCAAGCTCCCGGCGGCTACTACGGCGGTCCTGGCTACGGTGGCCCTGGTTATGGCTATGGCGGTCCTGGCTATGGTTATGGTGGTCCCGGCTACTACAACGATGGTTATGGCTCCGGCTATGGTGACGGCTCCGGTTACGGTCGCGGTTACGGTAGCGGTCGTGGTAGCGGTCGTGGCTCGGGTCGTGGCTCCGGCAACTTCGGCTTCAACATGGGCGGCAACATGGATGGTGATGGTGGCGGCTGGGGTGACAACCGTTACGACGGTGGTGGCTACGGTCGTGGCAACAACCGCTTCGACGGCGGCGGCTGGTAAACAGCCGGAAATACCCCAGCTACAGAATTTTTCGGGAGAAATGCTCCCGCTGTAGCTGGGTATGCTTCATGATTCAGCAGCTCCCGCCAAGAGGAGTCTTATGCATAGACGCACGGCAACTTACTTGTGACTTTAAATGAGGAGGTTTGTGACATGAGTTCGATCACTAAGCGTTTGCTCATGGCATCGGCAATCGCCGCTGTCATGGCTCTTCCTGGCATTGCTTCTGCACAATGGGGTGGCTTCCCTGGTAATAATTGGGGTGGCCCCGGTTACAACAATGGGGGTGGTTATCCCGGTGGTTGGGGTAACAACGGCTGGGGTAACAATGGCTGGGGTGATGGTTCCGGTTATGGTTCCGGTTATGGACGTGGCAATGGTCGCGGCTCTGGTCGTGGCAACGGGCGTGGTCATTTCGGCTTCACCATGGATACCGACATGAACGGCTGGACCGATGAATTTTTCAACGGCAACGGCTGGGGCAATAACGGCTGGAATAACGGCTGGGGCAATAACGGCTGGGGCAATAACGGCTGGGGTAACAATGGTTGGAGTCCCTGGCGTCGCGGTTGGTAGTCAAAGCACAGGCGACTGGGGGGCCATAGGCTCCCCTGGTTCGCATGATTCAAAAAGGATTCTTGGGAATTGGCTTGAAATAATCCCCGGGGAGGTCTTGTAGCTGTGAGATACAGCAATAATCAGGAGACAATTCATGTTCAGCAAAATAGCAAACTGGGTGGTGTGGTCCGCGCTCACAGCCGTCGTCCTCGTTCTGGTCTACAAGAACACCGAGTGGTTCAAGCCCGCCGCAGACAAGGCGATGGCAAGCGTCAAATCCGTTGTCGCAAAAGTTCCGACCGGTCCGTTTGGCAAGGGCTCTTCCGAAGACAAGCTGAACAGCGCCCGTGAAGCATTTGCACGTGGCGATGTCGATGGTGCAGTAAAGATCTACAACGAAGTCATCAAGAGCCAGGCCAACAATGCCGATGCGCGCGGCGAGCTTGGCAACGTTTACTACCTGACCGGCCGTCTGCCCGAGGCAACCCAAGCCTATTACGAGACCGCCAAGCTGCTGCTGGACAAAAAGGAGCTTGATCGTGTCGAACCCCTGCTGCCGGTGATTGCCCAGTTGAACCCCATGATGGCAGATGAGCTTACGCAGAAATTCCACCAAGCCATGGACGCCAAGATGATGTCAAGTTTCCCACCCGCACAACCCGCTCAGCAAGCACCCCAAAGTGCCCTGACCCGTCACTGATCAAGCCGGATCGATGTTCGATCTTGCCGGAATGGCAAAGGGCCAACAGACAAAGGTGAAGCCTATGCAAAGTACTCGATGGTTCATCCGGAAAATGGTCGCGTTAGCGCTGTTGGGCGCTGTAACGCAGGGGCAGGCAGGGCAGACACCGGGAATGGCCGGCCCGTGGAACGGACCATGGGGTGGTGGTTTCCTCAATGGTGAGCCCTACAATCCACTCGCGAGCCCCTACGTCGGCGCTGGCTATCCGGTGGGTGCCCCCCTCCCCTACGGGGGAATACCAGGACGGGGGGCCAACGGTTATCCGATGCAGGCAATGCCGACGATGCCGCAACCCAGGCCATTACCGGGCGGTGGTTTTTTGCTGCCGCCGGGAACAGGGGGTGGGATGCTGCCGGGAGCCTATGCCGATCACTAAATCGTCGTGATGAGAATTGTTATTTCAACAAGTTCATCCATATTGCCGGAATGCCAAGTGCTCCGGCAATGTTCACTCTAAAGCAGGAGCCGTTATGAAAAAGTCTATCGTGGTTGCAGCAATCCTTTTAGGATCAACTTTGCTAGTTTCAACACAGTCTCAAGCCCAATTCATGGGCCCGATGGGGATGGGGAGTCCCATGGGAATGGGCAGCCCGATGGGGATGGGGAGTCCCATGGGCATGGGCAGTCCGATGGGAGGTAGCCCGTTTGGTGGCAGTCCGTTTGGTGGCAGTCCGTTTGGTGGCAGTCCGTTTGGTGGCAGTCCGTTTGGTGGCAG
>JAABQX010000024.1 GCA_011391215.1 Rhodocyclaceae bacterium | reverse complement strand
CGGCGAACAGAATGCTGGCGAGCCAGGCAAGGAATAACCCGAACGCGCTGATCGCCGGATGAGTCCATGACTGAGACTGGAAAAGCGCAGTGATCAGCAGGAATACCGGGAAATGCACCAGAAACAGGGCGTAGGAGGTGCTGCCAAAGTAATGCAATACCCCCGGCTCCCCCGGTTTCCACCTCAATTTGTGCAGGCGGCCGAACCCCAGCAGGAGAGCCGTCGCCAGCGCAATCGCGATGCGCGGGCGAAAATCGACCAGCAGTGCAAGTAATCCTGCGGCAGCGATCAGCCAAAGCAGGCGGTTTGGTTTTTCCAATTTCACCGCCCAGCCCCCCAGAATTCCCAAGCCATAGGCGCCAAAGAAATAGAGGGCGGTATCGTCCCAGCGATCATCGCGATTGAAATAAAACAACGACGCCAAGGCGAAGAGCAGAACGGGCGCTGCACCATAAAAGTCGGCGCTGGCGGTACGGCGCAGGATGCGGTGCCCCAGCCACAGTAGCAGGACAAACAGCGCATACAACTGGAAGTCGATGGCGATATACCAGACACCCGCCGAGAGGGATTCGACGTCCAGGAAACCCTGCAACATCAGCACATGCGCGAGAAATTGCAGGATAGTCGGCGTGTGGCCGGCCAGGTCTGGCGGCAGCCAGGGGCGCGCCGCGAAGTTGCACGCCATCGCCAGCAGCAATGCCGCCATGAATGGGAAAGCGAGGCGGAAATAGCGTTCGCGGATCAGGCAAAGCGGCGATTCGCCCGGGTTCAGTCCGCGCAGCGTCAATCCTTGGGCAGCCAGGAAACCCCCGGTAGCAAAGAACACCGCGACGGCATAGCGCCCGTAGTTGGCAAACCAGGCAATCGTCTCGGCAACCGCCGGCCCCAGTTCGGCGGCATTGATGCTTAGCGGCCCGAACCAGACCAGATGATGCAACACGATGAACTGCGCTGCGACCGTCTTGAGCAGGTCGATGAGCCATAAGCGCGAGTGTGCAGTGGCCATCAGCCTCTGCCGGCGTGAGCAACCCCAGGCACGTCCCCGAGCACGGTGAGGATGCGCTGGAGTTGGGTTGAGCTGCCCAGTTCGACGGTGAAGGCCATGCGTGCGATGCCGGCTTTCGAGAGGGTTTTTACGGCGGTGACGTTCACCTTTTCTTTCGACAGTGCATCCGAAATATCGCGCAACAGCCCCTGTCGGTCGCTGGCCTCGACGTGCAGATCGCAGGCATAGACCGACTCGTGCTTGCCGCCCCCTTGCTCCCAAGTGGCGTCGATGACGCGTTCCGGGTTGCGCGCCGCCATGTTGCGGAAGTTGGCGCATTCGATGCGATGCACCGACACGCCGCGCCCGCGCGTGACGAATCCGGCAATGGCATCGGGTGGAACCGGCTTGCAGCAGGTGCCCAACTGGGTCATCAGCTTGTCCATGCCGACAATGAGAATCTGCCCGCTGCCGCCCGATTTGGCGGTACGGGTGAGCATTTCCGGCGTTGGTTCGAGCGTCTCCGGCGTGCCGCGCAAGGCAATCTGGATCGCCCGCATGCCGACCTCGCCACGCGCGGCAGCGAGGAATAAATCGTCGGCATGCTTGAAGCCGAGCTTGTTGGCGAGGTCCTCGTGGTTCGCCTGTGCTGCGCCGTCGCGCTGCAGTTCCTTTGTCACAAAACTGCGGCCCTCGGCGAGCATCGCCGCCTCCTGCTGGGCGGCGAACCAGGCTTTGACCTTCTGGCGCGCCCGGCCGGAGACCAGGTAACCCGGTGACAGCCAGTCGCGCGACGGTCCGCCCGTCTTGGCGACGGTGATGTCCACCTGCTGGCCGCTTTGCAGCGGCGTATTCAGGGGCACCAGATGGCCATTAACCTTCGCGCCGCGACAGCGATGCCCCAAGTCGGTATGCACGCGGTAGGCGAAGTCGATCGGGGTGGCACCCTTCGGCAGGTCGATCACCCGGCCCTGCGGGGTCATCACATAAATCGTGTCGTCGAGGGCGGCGCGCTTGAACTGCGCCACCCAATCCGCTGAATCAGTGATTTCGTCGCGCCATGACAGCAGTTGCCGCAGCCAGGCGATCTTGTCGTCGTAGGCAGAGTCCGCCTTTGCCGACGTTCCAGATTCCTTGTAACGCCAGTGCGCCGCAACCCCCATTTCGGAGTGCTGGTGCATTTCGTGGGTGCGGATCTGCACTTCGAGCGCCCGGCCGTCCTCGGCCAGCACGGCGGTATGCAGGGAACGGTAATTATTGCCTTTGGGGTGCGAAATGTAGTCGTCGAATTCGCCGTGAATGGGCTGCCACAAGGCATGCACGATACCGAGCGCCGTGTAGCAATCCTTCACCTCGTCGAGCACGATGCGCAGCGCACGCACGTCATACACCTCGGCGAACTCGATATCCTTTTTGCGCATCTTGTTCCAGATGCTGTAGATATGTTTGGGCCGGCCATAGACTTCGGCGTGCGTCACGCCGGACCTGGCCAACTCATCCTTCAGTCGCGCCACGGCGGTCACGATGAAGGCCTCGCGCTCCAGGCGCTTTTCGTCGAGGTGTTTGGCGATGCGCTTGTAAGTTGCCGGTTCGAGGAAGCGAAAGGCCAGATCCTCGATTTCCCACTTGATCTGCCAGAGGCCGAGGCGGTTGGCCAGCGGCGCATAAATCTGCAGGCTTTCCCGCGCCATGTCGGCACGCTCGGGCGTGTCGTGATCGGTAAACCAGCGCAATGTCTGGGTGCGCGACGCCAGGCGCACCATCACCACCCGAATATCGGCAGCCAGCGCCAGCAGCATCTTGCGCAGGATTTCGGGTTGCGCCTGGACACCCGAGGTGGCCTGCGTCAGGGGCCGCAGGTTCTTCAGGCGATATAGCCCATCGACCAGATCGGCCACCGGCGCACCCCACTGCGCACTCATCTTTTCGCGCGCATGCTCCAGAAAGTCGGGGACGGCAAACAGCAGCCCGGCCAGGCGACTGTCCAGATCGAGATTCAGCGAGGCGAGGATCAATGCCGCGCCCAGACCGTGTTCAAACGCCGTCTCGCCAGTGCCGACTTTCCCGTCGCCATACAAATCGCGTGCCTGGGCAACTGCTTCGACCATGCGCCGCGCACCCTCCTCCGGCAACCCTTCGACCAGACGGGTCAGGACTGCTTCGTCGATACCCGAATCGGGCAGGGAGTGGACAACAGAAACCATTTGACGGTCATTCTAAGCCGACATGCGCCTGTTCACCCATTTGCGCGCTTCCTCGGCAAACCCGAGCAACAAGGCGAAAGGTAGGGCGAAGAGCCAGACATCCGCCGCCAGCGGCGCCGTGCCGAACAGGCGGTTGCCCAGCGGCGTGTAGACGATGGCCAGCAACAGCAAGGCCTCGGTGGCGAGGCCGACGAGCAGCAGGCGGTTTTCGAAAAACGGGAAGCGCCAGGCGGGCAGGAGTGGATGGCGACAGACGAAAACATTCACCATTTGCGCCAGCACGATGGCGGCGAGGCAGGCCGTCGTAGCTTGCAGGTACAGCGGATCTGTGGACAGGGGCAGATCGCCGTAGTGCCAGCCGCCGGCCTCTAGCACGAAGAAAAAAGCCGCCAGTGCTCCCAGCGCCTCAAGTGGACCGAGGAACAAGTAGGCCCGCGCCAGGACAGACCAGGAAAGCAGGCGTTCGTGGCGCGGCCGTGGCGGGCGGTTCATCACGTCGGCATGGGGCTTTTCGGCGCCAAGGGCAAGCGCCGGCAGCATGTCGGTGCCCAGATCGACGGCGAGGATCTGGATCACGGTCAGCGGCAGCGGGATGCGGAACAGCACGAAAGCCAGGTATGGCAGGATTTCCGGAATGTTCGAGGTAAGAATATAGGTGAGGAACTTGCGGATGTTCTCGAACACCGCCCGGCCTTCCTCGATGGCATTCACGATGGTGGCGAAGTGGTCGTCGAGCAACACGATGTCGGCCGCCTCGCGCGCCACGTCGGTACCGGAAAGCCCCATGGCGATGCCGATGTCGGCAGTTTTCAGCGCCGGAGCGTCATTCACGCCATCGCCGGTTACGGCGACGATCTCGCCCTTGTGCTGCAAGGCTTCGACAACGAGCATTTTCTGTTCGGCGGTGACGCGTGCGAAGAGGATTTCCGGCGCATCGAGGGCCAGTTGCAACTCGGCCGGGCTCATGCGGCGCACGGCATCGCCGGTCAGCACCAGCGGATTCGCCGTGCGCACGACATCCACCTCGCGTGCTAGCGCCACGGCGGTATGCGGATGGTCGCCGGTGACCATGATCACGCGCAGACCGGCTGTGTGGCAGCGGGTTACGGCCTCATGCACATCCGGACGCGGCGGGTCTTCAAGACCGATCAGGCCGCATAACTCCAATCTTTCTTCAACGGCATCTTCACCCTGCGCCAGCGGCTTCCAGGCCAGCGCCAGCACGCGCAGGCCACGATCAGCCATGTCCTCATGGGCACGGCGGAACATGGCCTGTGCCGCCGTATCGAAGGGGCGCGGTGCTTCACCTTCGTTCCAGTCCGTACAGAGTGGCATCACCACTTCGGGCGCGCCCTTGCACCAGAGAAAACCGCTGCCGTCGTCGCGGCGCGTCACCACTGACATGCGCCGGCGCTCCGCGTCGAAAGGAATTTCATCAGCACGCCGGCCAAGTTCGGGAATGGTTCCGGCGAATTGCCACAGTGCGGTTTCCATCGGATCGCCGCTGGGCTGACCACTCAGACCATGGGGAAACTTCAGGGTGTGGCAGAAGCGCGCCACGGCGCGCAAGCGCAAGTCATGGCCGCGCGGCCAGCGCTTGGCCGCCAGGTGATGGCGACCCGAGACGAATGACTCGCGCACCGTCATGAGGTTTTGCGTCAAGGTGCCGGTCTTGTCGGTGAGGATCACCGTGGCGCTGCCGAGCGTCTCGACCGCCGGCAGGTGACGGACCAGTGCGTTACGTTTAGCCATGCGCTGCGTCGCCAGCGCCAGCGACAAGGTCACCGTGGGCAGCAGGCCTTCCGGTACGTTGGCGACGATGATGCCGATGGCGAACATGAAGTTGGCCCAGAACGGCAGCCCGACAAAATGGCCGATGGCAAAGAAGAGTACGCCGAGGCCCAGCGCCAGCAGCGCTACCAGGCGTGAAACGCGGCGGATTTCTTTCTGCAGTGGTGATTCCGTTTCGCCGACCGTTTGCGTCAGATGGGCGATGCGGCCGAATTCGGTGCGCATGCCGGTGGCGTAGACCACCGCGCTGCACTCACCCGCGACGATCAGGGTGCCGGCCAGCAGCAGGCTACGGGCTGACAAGGGGTCGTTCGCCAGCGCGACATCCACTTCGGTGCTGCGTACCTTGGGGCGGGATTCCCCCGTCAGCGTGGCGAGATTGACGCGTATCCCCCAACTTTCAAGAATGCGACAGTCAGCCGGCACCTTGCTGCCTTCAGCGAGTAACACTACATCGCCCGGCACTAGCTCGGCGGCATCCACATCCGCGACTTGGGCTTCACGCCGGACATTGACGCGTTGCGGCAAGAGCTGGCGCAGTGCATCCAGCGCCTGTTCGGCCCGGTACGCCTGCCAGAAGGAGAAACAGCCATTCACGACAATCACGCCGACGATGGCCAGCCCCAATTCAGCCATGCCCTGGCCCGGTTCGAAATGTTCGGCCAGAAATGCCAGCCCCGCCGCCAGCCAGAGAATGAGGGCAAAGAAGTGGCTGAATTCACGCAGCAGTAGCAGCCAGAGCGGCTCACGCGCTGTTGCTTCAACTTGATTGGGCCCGAACTCCGCCAAACGGCGTTTCACCTCTGGTCCGGCCAGACCTTGCCAACTGCTCCCCAGGGCGGAAAGCGCCGCTTCGTGCGTCTGGTGGGCAATACTCATGCCGGGAAGTTCGTGGTTCATGGCTTCCCCATATAGGAACTACCCGACCCACCTCCGCGCGTTGCGGAACATGGTCATCCACGGCGAATCATCGCCCCAGCCGGCAGGATGCCAGGACATCTGTACCGTGCGGAAGACGCGCTCCGGGTGCGGCATCATGATGGTGAAGCGGCCGTCCGGCGTCGTCACCCCGGTGACACCCTCGGGCGAGCCGTTGGGATTGAAAGGATAGGTGGTCGCCGGTACGCCACGGTTATCGATATAGCGCAGGGCAATGTCAGGGCAAGCCGTGCCGGCGAACACGGCCCGTCCTTCCCCGTGACTGACGACCACTGGCAGCTTTGAACCCGCCATGCCGGCAAAGAAGATCGACGGTGACTGAGGAATTTCCACCATCGCGAAGCGCGCCTCGAATTGTTCTGAACGGTTACGGTGGAAGGTGGGCCAGGAGTGTGCGCCGGGGATGATGGACGCGAGGTTGCTCATCATCTGGCAGCCGTTGCACACGCCGAGGGCGAAGGTATCAGGGCGGCTGAAGAAGGCAGTGAACTCGTCCTTCAGGCGCGCGTTGAACAGGATGGATTTCGCCCAGCCCTGCCCCGCGCCGAGCACGTCGCCGTATGAAAATCCGCCGCAGGCCGCCAGCCCCTTGAAGTCGGCCAGATGAATCCGGCCCGCCATGAGGTCGGACATATGCACGTCGACGCAAGCGAAACCGGCTCGGTCAAAAGCCGCTGCCATTTCGACCTCGCCATTGACGCCCTGCTCCCGCAAAATAGCCATTTTCGGCCGGGTTCCGGTCATCACGAAAGGTGCAGCCGGGTCGAAGCACAGGTTGCTCGACAAGCCGGGATTGTCGGTATCCAGCAACGCATCGAACTCTTCCTGCGCACACACCGGATCATCGCGCAGGCGTGCCACCTGGAAGCTCACCTCGCTCCAGGCCCGCTGCAGTTCGACGCGCCGTACCGCCAGCGCCGACTTTGCGTTGCGCCAGATGCGGATCTCGTCAGCATTGTTGAGCGTACCGATGATGTGCGTGCAAGCGCCGAGGCCGGCATCGCGCAAGACCGGCATCACGTTGCCACGGTCGGCCCGACGGATCTGGATCACAGCGCCAAGCTCCTCGTTGAACAGTGCGGCGACCATGCGGTCGCGCATGCGACCATCGACGACTTCCGGGAAGCGTTCAATGCCATCGACGTCGTTCATCAACGGGTCGTAACAGAGTGCGTCGAGGTTGAGGGAAACGCCGAGATGGCCGGCAAAGCTCATTTCGCACACCGTGGCGAACAGGCCGCCGTCGGCGCGGTCGTGATAGGCAAGGAGGTGTGGACGCAGTTGCTGGATCGTTGTGAAAAACGTTTTGAGCAAGCTGGCATCGGCATCCGGCGGCACGTCACCCGACACGCCATGCACCTGCGCCAGCGCCGAGCCGCCGAGGCGGTTTCTGCCCTGGCCGAGGTCGATCAGGATTAGTTCCGTCTCGCCCTGCGCGTCGGACTGCAACTGCGGCGTCAGGGTATTGCGAATATCGGCGCAAGGTGCGAAGGCGGTGACGATCAGCGATAACGGCGCGGTAACCATCTTGTCCGTACCGCTCTCATTCCACTTGGTACGCATCGACAGGGAGTCCTTGCCGACGGGGATTGACACGCCCAACTGCGGACAGAACTCGAGGCCGACCGTCTTCACCGTGTCGAACAGTGCTGCATCTTCATTGCCATGGCCGGCAGCGGCCATCCAGTTGGCGGAGAGTTTGACCTGACCCAGATCGCTAAGCTGCGCGGCCGCCAGGTTGGTAATCGCCTCGCCCACCGCCATGCGGCCGGAGGCCGGCGCGTCGAGCAAGGCCAGCGGCGCCCGCTCACCCATCGCGAAACACTCGCCAAGTGTGGTCTCGTAGCCCATCGCCGTCACGGCGACGTCGGCCACCGGCACCTGCCACGGACCGACGAACTGGTCGCGGGCGGTGAAGCCGCCAACGCTGCGGTCACCGATGGTGATCAGAAAACTCTTCGAGGCCACGGCCGGCAAGCGCATGACGTTGAAAGCGGCGTCCTTGAGATTGATCTTGCCGATGTCCAGCGCCGGCATGCTGACAGTCTTGCGCACCGCCGTGCGATGCATGCGCGGCGGCTTGCCGAGCAACACATCCATTGGCATGTCGACCGGCTTGTTGCCGAAATGGTCATCCTTGACGATCAACTGCCGCTCTTCCGTCGCTTCGCCGATCACGGCAAACGGGCAACGCTCGCGCTCGCACAAGGCCGAAAACTCGGCCAGACGCTCCGGGCCGATGGCCAGGACGTAGCGTTCCTGCGCCTCGTTGCTCCAGATTTCGCGCGGCGCCATGCCCGGTTCTTCATTCGGCACGGCACGCAGATCGAACAGCGCCCCGCGTCCGGCATCGTTGGCGAGTTCCGGCATCGCATTGGAAATGCCACCGGCACCGACGTCGTGAATGGCGAGGATGGGGTTGCTGTCACCCATTTGCCAGCAACCGTCGATGACTTCCTGTGCGCGCCGCTGCATTTCCGGGTTGCCGCGTTGCACCGAGGCGAAATCGAGGTCGGCAGCGTTGGTGCCAGTGGTCATCGACGAGGCCGCGCCGCCACCCAGGCCGATCAGCATGCCGGGGCCGCCGAGCTGGATCAACTGCGTGCCGGCAGGAAACTGTTCCTTGAAACAGTGACGTGCGGCGATGTTGCCGACACCGCCGGCGATCATGATCGGCTTGTGATAGCCGCGCATCTCGCCGTTGAATTGTTGCTCGAAGGTACGAAAATAACCGGCCAGGTTCGGCCGGCCGAATTCATTGTTGAAGGCTGCAGCACCGATCGGGCCTTCGATCATGATGTCCAGCGCCGAGGCAATGCGGTCGGGCTTGCCATAGGCCGACTCCCACGGCTGGGCATAACCGGGAATCTTCAGGTCGGAAACCGAAAAGCCACCGAGGCCGGCCTTGGGCTTGGAGCCGCGTCCGGTCGCGCCTTCATCGCGGATCTCGCCACCCGAGCCGGTGGCCGCACCGGGGAAGGGCGAAATGGCGGTCGGATGGTTGTGGGTTTCGACCTTGGCGAGGATGTGCGTCATGTCCTCGACGTAACGGTAACTTCCGTCCGCCTGCGGGTAGAAGCGTTTAATTTGCGCCCCTTCGATCACCGAGGCGTTATCCGAGTAAGCCACCACCGTGCCTTCCGGGTGCGCCCGGTGCGACTCGCGGATCATGCCGAAGAGTGACAGCGGCTGTTGCTCGCCATCCACATCCCACGAGGCATTGAAGATCTTGTGACGGCAATGCTCGGAGTTGGCTTGCGCGAACATCATCAATTCGACGTCGGTCGGGTTGCGGGCCACCCGGGTGAAGTTCTCAACGAGGTAATCGATCTCGTCGTCGGAAAGCGCCAGCCCCAGATCTCCGTTGGCCTTGACCAAAGCGGTGCGGCCGCCGGCGAGGATATCCACGCTGGTCAGCGGTTGCGGTGCAACGTGATGAAAGAGTTGCTCAGCGGCGTCGATGCTGTCGAGTACCGACTCGGTCATGCGGTCGTGGAGCCGTCCCGCCAGCACCGACTTTTCTCCGCCCTTGACGTGATAGGCCACGCCGCGCTCGATGCGCTTGATGGCGGCAAAACCACAGTTATGGGCAATATCGGTTGCCTTCGAGGCCCAGGGGGAAATCGTGCCGAGGCGAGGAATGACCAGAATCAGCGTGCCGCCCGGTGTGGCAGGCAAATTTGCCGGAATACCCAGCAAATCCTTCAGCCGAGCCAACTCCTCTTCATTCAGCTGGCCGTCGGTTTCGACAAAGTACCAGTGCTCGGCAACCAGGCTTGCCCCCACATCGGCCTGCAGACGCGCAAGACGGGAAGCAGAAAAGGCGGCAGAGCCGCGGAGCTTGAGAATCAGGGACATGGCAGAGCCTTTGGGGGTGCTGGAGCAGGCGGAAATTATAGCCGTCGCCGTCCCGCCAGTCCCACAGGGATTTCCTTCGCGCGTCCTGCCAGCACCGATTTTTGCCGTGCTGCGTAGCTCTCAGGCACAGAGTTTCCAGAGTGGCTGGAGTAAAGTGCGGCTCCCTCTTAGTTGCCAGCCCATGTCGCCCCGCCTGCTGTTTGCCATCGTCTTCATCGAAGGTTACTGCTCCCTTGGCGCCGAGGTGATCGCCTTGCGTCGCCTGATTCCCCACGTTGGCAGCAGCATCGTCGTTACCGCGCCAACCATCGGGTTCTTCCTGCTCGCCCTGGCGCTCGGCTACCATGCGGGCAGTCGCGTTGCGGCAGATTATCGGGCTGTGGTGTCACGCAACTTCCTCATGGCCGCCGTCCTGATGGGCATCGGCTTGTCGGCGAGCGGAGTTGAGGCGATTTTTGGCGGCGCCCCTGCCCTCTTCGCCTATCTGATCTTTGTCGGTGGCGTGCTTTGCCCGCAAGCCTGGCTGCTCGGCCAGACCGTGCCGATCCTCACCAACCTGATGCGTGCCGAACGCAGCGGCGAAGCGGCCGGCCGCGCCTTGTACTGGTCGACCTTGGGCAGTTTCCTCGGTTCGGTTACCCTGTCGCTGGGCATGATGCAATTGTTCGGCGTCTGGTCGGCCGTGCTGCTCGGCGCCTTGCTGCTCGTCACCGGGGCGGCGCTGGTAGAACGACCGCAAGCCCTGACGATCGGCCTACTCGCCGGCGTTAGTCTATTGGCGCTGGTCGCCAATCTCGGCGATCGACAGCGGGTGGACACCGCCTATGCCGATTACACCGTGCAGCAGGTAACACGCGCGGGCATGGTCACGCCACGCGCCTTTCTGGTCAATAACCAGTTGGCCTCGCTGATCGATGCGAGCGAACCGCCGGCCTATGCCCGCTATGTGCAGCACTTGCGCCAGATCCTGCTGGACGATCTAAAATTTACCGGCCGCGACATCCTCGTGCTGGGGGCAGGCGGTTTCACCCTTTCCCACCGCGAACCGCTCAACCGCTACACCTACGTCGATATCGACCCGGCCATCCGCAGCATCGCCGAGCGCGATTTTCTGCGTGAAGCCGTGCAAGGAACCTTCCTGGCGACCGATGCCCGCCGTTATGTCGTGGAAACCGGGCAACACTATGATGCCGTGGTGGTGGATGTCTTCAGCGCCCGGACCTCCATTCCCGGCCACCTGGTCACCCGCGAGTTCTGGCAGGACGCTAACCGCGCCCTCAAGCCCGGCGGCGTGCTGCTGGCCAACCTGATTCTTGATGGCCAACTCGCCAGTCCCTACGCCCGCAACTTGCTTGCCACCATCGAATCCGCCTACGGTCGCTGTGCGGTCGAGGTATTGAACAAGGCTGCACCAATCAGTAACGTGATTGTGACCTGTCACGCCAGCAACGCAGAAAAGCCACAAATTTATGTGGATGAGCGCAACCGTGCCGATATCGACAGCGCCCGGGTGCCGTAGCGCCGTCCCGCTGTCACCGACTTTTCAACGGCTTGATTCCCGTCACCCGAACCGCAAGTATCATTAGCAACTTCTAATGGAGACTTCTCATGGCCGAACATGCTTACGATGTCAGCGTCGCTGACTTCGACACCCAGGTACTCGCTGCCTCGCAGTCCGTGCCGGTCATCGTCGACTTCTGGGCGCCGTGGTGCCAGCCCTGCCAGATACTCAAGCCGATTCTTGAAAAACTGGCTGCCGAATTCGCTGGCAAGTTCATCCTCGCCAAGGTCAATTCCGACGAAAACCAGGAACTTTCGCAGCGCTACGGCGTGCGCGGCATCCCCGCGGTCAAGGCCTTTCTCGGCGGCCAGATGGTCGATGAATTCACCGGCGCCTTGCCAGAAGGGCAGATCCGCGAGTTTCTGGCGCGTCTGATTCCCTCCCCCGCCGAACCGCTGCGGCAGGAGGCGCTGGCTGCCTACGCGCGCGGCGACATCGAAGCTGCCCGCAAGACCATGGCCGACGCGATCAACCTCGACCCGGCCAACGACACCGCCTACCTCGATTTCGTCGAGATGAGTATCGCGGCGCAGGCGTTCGATGAAGCAAAAGAATTGCTCGACGTCATCGCCGAGCGGGCCCGCGACCAGAACCGCGTCGCCTCGCTGCAAGCGCAACTGCAACTCGCCAGTGCCGGCAGCGGCGTGGATACCGTCGCTCTCGTGGCGCAACTGGCGGCCACCCCGGATGACCACGACGCCCGCCTGCAACTGTCCAATGCCCAGGCCTTGGCCCGGGACTATCGAGGCGCATTGACGAACCTGCTGGAAATCGTTCGCCGCGACAGAAAGTGGAACGAGGAAGCCGGCCGCAAGGGCATGCTCAATCTCTTCACCCTGCTCGCCGCCCAGCCGCAATACGATGATTTAGTTAGAGAGTTCCGCGTCGCGCTATCCAGGACACTGAACTGAGACACTGGACTGATCAGGATAGGCGGAACTTGACACCCAGGTCAGTTTTGGAATCGGCGTTGTGCAAGGCTTCCTGTTCGGAAATCTTTCGCCCCCTGACTAACTGCAGAAGCGAGTCATCAAACAGCTGCATCCCTTCGGTGTTCCCCTTTTTAATTGCATCTTTCAGCATATCGACCTGCCCTTTCTGGATCAATGAGGACGAGTAGGAGGTTTGCAGAAGAATTTCCGTTGCCAGCGCCCGGCCCCCTTCCAATGATGGCAGCAGCCTTTGCGACACCACGCCTTTCAGGTTGAGCGAGAGGTCGAGCAAGATCTGCCGGTGTGCTTCCTGGGGGAAAAAGTTGACCATTCGATCGACCGCCTGATTCGCGTTGCTGGAGTGCAAGGTGGAGATGCACAGCGCCCCTGCTTCTGCGTACATGATGGCATTTTTTGCGGTTTCCTGATCGCGGATTTCACCGATAACGATCACATCGGGCGCCTGGCGCATCGCACTCCGCAGGGCTTCTGCAAAACCCAGCGTATCCAGTCCGACTTCCCGTTGTTCGACCAGCGCCTTGCCATGCGGGTAAAGAAACTCGATCGGGTCTTCGATCGACAGGATATGTCCATCCATCATTTGTGCGCGATAGTTGACCATTGCAGCCATCGTCGTGCTCTTGCCCGATCCTGCGGCACCCACCAGCAACACCAGACCCCGTTTGAGCAAGGCCAGCTTTTCCATCTGTGGCGGTAGTCCGAGTTCTTCAAAAGAAGGCACCGTGGTCTTGATCATGCGAATTACCATCGAGACTTCGCCGCGCTGGTAATAGACATTGACACGGTAACGCCCGCCACCTTCTGTGGTCAGGCCGAAGTTGCATTCTTTCG
Organism: Rhodocyclaceae bacterium; assembly: GCA_011391215.1. GTDB lineage: Bacteria > Pseudomonadota > Gammaproteobacteria > Burkholderiales > Rhodocyclaceae > Sulfuricystis. The sequence goes on along the minus strand of JAABQX010000024.1, from coordinate 17,123 downwards.
TTCGTTCGAACTCCTCGCGCTGCGCTTCCGACATCAATTCATAGGCAAGCTTTTTTGACTCTCCCGGCTTCAATGCCGGCCAGGGAATTTTTCCCGAGGGCTCCTCTTGATCATCTTTGCGGCGCACCAGTTGAAAATCAACAGGCTGCGTGACCCCGTGGATTTTCATGTGAGGGGAAATTTCCGCAGAAATAAAAAGATCCGAGGCGCCGCGTTCCAGCATCAGGTGAAGCAGCTCTTCAATAATTGTCATTTTGACTCTCGTATTCATTCGGCAATTGAAATGTAATCGAAGCCATGCCCGATCCGACCGTAAAATTCAATATTCCCTACATCTATTCTGCAGCATGGACATTGAAAATGGATATTGAGGTGAGCGAATCTGCCGGCGTACGCTATCTGCATTTCGGCTCGCACTGGATTCAGGGCGCCATGCGCGTGGCGCGGCCGTGGGCGCTGGAACTTGATTACACGCGCGAGATGATGGCGGCACTGCTGCTGCGCCCCGATGCGGATTGGCCACGTTCCGCCCTGTTGATCGGTCTCGGTACTGCCTCGCTGACCAAGTTCCTCCACCGTCACCGGCCGGAGGCGAAGCTCACAGTGGTGGAAATCGAGCCGGATGTGATCCATGTCGCCCGCCAGCATTTCAAGTTACCGGAAGAGGATGCCCGCCTGCGCATCGTGCTCGATGACGGCGCAGCTTTTGTCGCCGCCGGCACACAAAACTTCGACCTGATCCTCGTCGATGGCTTCGATGAAAACGCCCGTACCGGCATGCTCGACACCCTGCCCTTCTACCTCAACTGCAAGGCGCGACTTTCGGGGAACGGCCTGCTGGTGGCGAACCTGCTGTCGAAGAGCAAAGGCGTGCGCAAGTCGATGGAACGCATCGAGGAAGCCTTCGACGGGCGGGCCATCGCCTTTCCCTCCTGCGACAGCGGCAATGTTGTCGCCTTCGCCGCCACGGGAAATCCAGTGAGTCACAGCCTGGTCGAGCTCAAGGCTAGTGCCAGAAACCTGAAGGAAGCGACGGATCTCAACCTGCTGACGACGATCGGTCGCCTTGAGGGTTCACGCCATTGCCCCGGCGGGAAAATCCGTTTTTAGTGCCACCCGTGCCGTCCCGCCAGCGCCGATTATTTGAGCTATTTGAGCGTCAACGCCAGCGCAATCGGCACGAAAATCAGCGCGGCGAGATTACCGATCATCACCATGGACGCGACCTTGACCGGCTCCTGCCGGTAACGTTCGGCAAAAACGAAGTTGAGCACCGCCGGCGGCAGGGCGCCGAACACCAGCAGCATTGCCGCATCGCGCCCTTCAAGCCCGAACACGAACGTCAGCCCCCACGCCAGCACCATGCCCATCAGCGGACAGGCGACCGCGCCGATCAGACCGACGCGCAGATCCGAGAGCGTCGATACCGCCAGCCGCACCCCCAGCGAAAACAGCAACAGCGGTACCGCCACCTCACCCAGCAGCTTAATGGATGTATAAAGAGGCGGCCAGACCTCGATGCCGGCAAGGTTGAACGTCAGGGCGGCCAGCGCCGCGAAGGTGACCGGCACGCGCCAGAGATTGCCCAACCGGGCATGGTGGTCGAGTAGCCAGGTGCCCAGTGTGTAGTGCAATGTGTTCTCGACGAAGAACAGCACCACGGCGGCCGGCAGCGCAGCTTCGCCGAAAGCCAGCACCATCAACGGCAGTCCCATGTTGCCCGCATTGACGAACATCATCGGCGGAACGAAGGTCTTCGGCTGCTCTCCCAGTGCGCGCGCCAATCCCCAGGCGAGTAAGCCGGAGCCAAGGATCACTCCCAGCGCCCCCAGCGCCAGCCGGTCGTAGGCGGCCAGGTCGAAGCTCTTGGCTGACAGCGCGGCGAACACTAGTGCCGGCACGAAGACATCCATGTTGAGCTGGTTTGCGAAGGCCATGTCGATGCCGCCCACGATGCCCCCTTTTGTCTGGCGATAGCGGGCATAACCCCACCCCGCCGCCACGATGGCGAAGATGGGGAAAACGATGGCGAGGATACGCAGGACCATGGTGTGGGAGGTAATTGTTGCTACCAGTATACGTATTCGGCTTGAGCCTCTGTCCAAGAGAAAGCATTTAATCCTGGCTGCTGGTGATTTTTTATATTCGATACTCTGGCTATAAATGCTGCATTGCACAATATTCTTGACATTGCGAATTTCGTGCATATAATTCGTTTCATGGTGCACTGCACAAACGCACAAGCAACCCGAAACCTCACATTGACCAATCAGGAGATATCCATGTACGCCCCCCCCGAAAAACTCATCAACGCCAACAAAGCCAACGTCGAAACCCTCGTGGCGATCGCCAATACTGCCTTCGCCAGTGCCGAGCGCCTTGCCGCGCTCAACCTGAACACGGCCCGCAACATGTTGGAAGACACCGTCAACAACGCCAAGACGCTGATGTCCATCAAGAACCCGCAAGAATTCATGTCACTGCAGACCAGCCTGGCCCAGCCCGCACTAGACAAGGTTGTGGCTTATTCGCGCAGTGTTTATGACATCGCCACTCAAACCCAGGCAGTTCTGGGCAAGATGTTCGAAGGCCAGGTAGCTGAAATCAATACCAATGTTTCGTCCGCGCTCGACAATGCCGCCAAGAACGCCCCGGCCGGTGCCGATGTCGCCATCGCTGCCGTCAAGTCGGCCATCGCCTCGGCCAACTCGACCTTCGACAACATGAACAAGGCTGCCAAGCAGGCCGTCGAAATGGCCGAAGCCAACGTTGTTGCGGCAACCAATGCTGCGCTGCATGCCAAGAAGGCTGCCTGAGCAACAGCTTAGTCCCCAGCTTTCTCAGTCATACTTCGCGGCCTTGGCCGGGAGCACCCCGACCGGATTCCCTCTCCGGCCGGGGTTTTTGTTTTTGGGAACTCACTTTGGCAAAGATTCCTGGCAAACCTTGCCCCTGTGGCAACAATCCTCCCTACGCCGCCTGTTGCGGTCGATATCTTGACGACGGGCTGATTGCGCCGACAGCCGAGGCACTGATGTGCTCGCGTTACACCGCTTACACATTGCGCCGCGAAGACTACGTGCTGTCCACCTGGCATCCTGCCAACCGCCCGGCCGTATTGGGTCTGGCGGATGAGCCTCCGACCCAGTGGATAGGCCTGGAAGTCAAACGCCATGTCCTGCAGGATGCGACTCACGCTATTGTCGAATTCGTCGCTCGCTACAAGATCAACGGCCGCGCCCACCGCCTGCACGAGATCAGCCGTTTCGTGCAGGAGAATGGTCACTGGTTTTATGTCGAAGGGGCGCGTCCCGAGAACCCGGAAGGTAAAATTGCTCACCCTAATGGAGAGTCTGAAACAAAATGACCGAAAACTCCGCTCAAACCGCCTGTCGCATCTACGGCATCAAAAATTGCGATTCGATGAAAAAGGCCTTCACCTGGCTGGATGAGCGGGACATTTCCTACGAATTTCACGACTACAAGAAAGCCGGCGTGCCACGCGAGCGCCTCGTCGAATGGTGCCGTGCTGTGGGCTGGAAGACGCTGCTCAATAACAAGGGCAGTACGTGGCGCAAGCTGAACGCTGAACAGCAGGATATTTCAACGCAAAGCAAGGCCATCGCCACGATGCTGGAGTACCCGAGCATCATCCGCCGCCCCGTGGTCGAAACGCCGGGTGGTCAGTTACTGATCGGCTTCGACCCGACGATTTTCGAAAGCTTCATGCGCTGATGGACTCATGATGGACTACGTCAGGCGTTTCCTCTTCGAAGACCTCGACATCCGCGGTGCGGTTGTGTCACTCGGCAACGCCTGGCATGAAATGCGCGCCGGCTGCGACGATCTGCCCGCCGTCGATCTGCTGCTGGGGGAACTGGCGGCGGTCACGACACTGATCGCCGGTAACTTGAAAGCGCCCGGCCGGCTGACATTCCAGCTGCAGGGACACGGTGCGTTATCCCTGCTGCTGGTTGATTGCGACGAGCAATTGAGGGTGCGCGGCACGGCGCGGACAAAAGTCGGCGCCGGCGGGATGAAATGCCCCGAATGGGGTACGGCAAGTTTCCGTGAACTGCTCGGCGAAGGGCAACTGATCCTCACCCTGCAAACCAACCCGGGCAACCCCTACCAGAGCTTTGTGCCCTTGGTCGGCGACAACCTCGCCGCCGTCTTCGAGCACTACCTGGCGCAATCCGAGCAGCAACCTGCTCGCTTGTTCCTCACCGCCACCGAAACTTTTGCCGGCGGGCTGTTCCTGCAAAAGCTGCCGGATGCCGATGCCAAAGACCCGGACGGCTGGAACCGCATCGGACTTCTTGCGGCAACGCTCAAGCCAGCGGAACTGGCGGAACCCGCCGCCAATCTGCTGATGCGACTGTTTCCCGAAGAGAACATCCGCCTTTTCGACCCGCGCCCGGTGCGCTACCACTGCCCGAAAGATGAAGAGAAGGTGCTGACGATGCTGAAAAGTCTCGGCCGTGCCGAAGTCGAGGCGGCACTTGCCGAACAAGGTGAGTTGGTGATCGAAGACGATATCTGCCGCCATCGCTATCTTTACGGCGCGGACATCGTTGCCCGCTTGTTCAGCTAAAACCTCATGAACTTTCCCGCGCCGGCGAAATTTCCTCTGCCTCTTCTTAATGATCGCACGCAAATGACGACGGGGACCTAAGTCCCCGCCGGCTTTTCTTTGGTAACAAGGCTCAAGCAGCCTCGGCATAGGCCTTAAGCGGCCAGTGCGAAACGCTCATCGTTGGCGTTTAGAGATTTGCTTCATTAACGTCGATCGCCTGACGAGTTGCCTGCTCACCTTTGTTCGCCCTGTCGAAGCCAGTGCACCCCCACCTGAACACACTACAAAAACTGCTGCGATGCGCTTAGGTGGAGGTGAGGGGAATCGAACCCCTGTCCAAAACGTCTCCAGTTCGCCGGAATTACAACCGTGCGTTGATTATGGGGCCAAAAGGTCCAATTTCCAAGGACTGTGCAACGCAGATTCTTCAACGCCGATTTTTACCGCGAATGGCCCCTCACCAATGCATCCTCCCCAGCCAGGGCAAGCAGACCAATTATCTGACCCCATGACGGAATCCGCTTCTGCCTGTTGTGCTTGTGGCGCCTGCTGCGTGACCTACCGCGTTACCCTGCCCCGTATTGAACTGGACACAGCACCCGGTGGCCGGGTGCCCGCCGGCCTGACGGAACCCTACACTCCCACCACGGCCTGCATGCGCGAACACCCGGACATTCCCGGGCGCTGCATCGCCCTCGCCGGCGAGGTGGGCGTTGCCGTAACCTGCACGATTTACCCGCAACGTCCCAGCGCCTGCAGCGAGTTCGCACCCCTGTCTGCCATCGGCATCGGCGATGAGGCTTGCGATGAAGCAAGGCGACGCCACTGCATAAGCCCACTGGGCGGCGGATAATCAATCTGAAAGTAACCCGTTCCGGCTAATAAAAGGCAGGAATCACCAGTCGTCGCGGAAGAGAAACCCCATATAATTTAGTCTTCGGAGGGTTGGCAGAGCGGTTGAATGCACTAGTCTTGAAAACTAGCGATGTCGTAAGGCATCCGTGAGTTCGAATCTCACACCCTCCGCCAGTGGCAAAGGCCGTCCTGCCAACCCAGACTTTACTAACGGCCCCGCTTTAGATCCAATCAGAATGCGGCACCACCTTAGAACAACACCCCCATCAGTTTTTTAAGCAGTTCTTCCAATGACATCATGGTCAGTGCCAGCGGCACAATCGGCGCCAGTGTGGCACCTACAAGCCGGAGGAGATCGTCCCTTTTTATCGGCACGATGCGCATGCCCCTCACCACCTGGTAACCATTCCCCAGATCGGCGAGGGACTGAATGTCAGCACTGCCAAGGAGCGGCTCATTGGCAGGCGCGCCGCCACGCAGCCATTTGGTATCGAACTCGCGCACGTAACGCTCGGCCAGAACGCCATATTCGCGTGAACCTTTCCGTTTCGCCTGCGCAAGCTGAGGCTCAAAAAACAGGAGCGGGCCGAGAATCAGGCACATCATGAAGATCACCATGAGGCCAATCTCAACCTTGAATTGAGTCAGCTCAGCCCCGAGGAAGAAGATGCGGTTGGCCAGGTTTCCGGCAAGCAGAGCCCCATGTGCCACGGCGAGGACAGTGAAGGCATAGATTTGTCCTGAAATGAAACTCAGACCGCCGAGGTGATCCGGATGCGTAGGAATCAGGCTCAACTCGATGCGCGACACCTGCCAGAGAAAACGCGCCCAGATGAACAAGCGGAAATACCACCGGAGCAACAGAAACTGAAAGATCGGCAGACTGACATAACCGAACCACATTCCGGCGAGCGAGAGCTGCGAGCCTCCGGCGGATGCTGTCGCGTACCACGTCGTCGTGTCGAGTGCGAAGTATTGGCGCCAGACGATCAGGATACCGACCCCATACACTAAGGCGATCAACAGCACCTCGGCAAGCACCGAGTTGCGCAAGCGGAACGCCGACGCGATAGCCGACTCGAATCGCGTCATGGCACTCTCGGGAACCATGTTTCGTTCGAGAAACTGCTGCAGCAGGGGTCGCATGCGCCGGTGCACTACCAACTCGGCGAGGATCAACAGGGGCAACACCACGAGGAAGCGAGCGTGAACTTCAATATCGAGCAGAAATGGCACGCGTACATTGCTGCCCCACAGATTTCCTTCCAACGCGGAGAGCAACAGAAGCGGCAGCCAGGCAAGCAGCGCGATAACAATGATGCGTTGGCGCACCATCATCAGCGCATCGTCGGCCAAGTGCGTCCGGCGCAGCAGTTGGAAGAGCGGGCCGCCCAGAACGAGCGAGAACTCGGGGGGATTCCGCAGGAGATCCCAACTATCGGAAGGTTCTGTTGTGCGGGCTTTCATTTCGACCTCTTCGTGAAGCTGACATAGACTTTCCGCCTAAGCTTCATGCCTATGCTACTCCTCGGTGGTTCTTCTGTACTACCTGCGGTGCTACAGCGATGCCGCTTTGAAAGTGTCGCACTGGCGCATGTCACCGCTTTCCATGCCACGCTTGAACCAGCGCACACGCTGCGCAGAGGTGCCGTGGGTAAATGAATCCGGCGTTGCATAGCCGCGTGACTGCTCCTGCAAACGGTCATCACCGATTGCCGAAGCAGCAGCGAGCGCCTGCTCGATATCGCCGGGCTCGATGATGTGCCGCATGCTGTCGGCACGTCTTCCCCAGACACCAGCAAGGCAGTCGGCCTGCAATTCCAGTTTGACCGAGAGGGCATTTGCTTTGGCCTTGTTGCCGGTGCGCGCTTGTGCTGCCTGAACTTTGGCAGAAATACCCAACAGGTTCTGCACGTGGTGACCGACTTCATGGGCGATCACATAGGCCTCGGCAAATTCCCCGGGGGCGTGAAAGCGCTCCTTGAGGTCGCGGTAAAAGGCGAGATCAATGTAAACCTTCTGATCCGATGGGCAGTAGAAAGGCCCCATCGCCGCCTGCCCAGTGCCACAGGCGGTGGGGGTCGAGCCGGTGAAGAGCACCAGTTTCGGTTCCTGATAGGTGCTGCCACCTTCGCGAAACACCGCATGCCAGGTTGTCTCCGTGCTGCCGAGCACTTTCGAGACAAAGCGGGCCATCTCGTCGTCAACAGGGGGTTTGTGTGACTGCGTGACCAACGGCGCCTCGCTGGTGAAGTTGGAGAGCAGCCCAAGAACCGTCGCGGGATCGACTCCAAAAAAGTAACTTGCCACCAGTGCCAGCACCAGCGAACCCACGCCGAGACCGCCGCGACCGCCAATACTACGGCCACCGCTTGCTCCACGGCGATCCTCCACGTTGCTGCTTTCGCTTTCGTCATCCAGGCGCATGATCAGTTCCAATACGTAAAAATATGGTGAATGGGCTGCGTAAGGTGATGAATGTTACAGTTAGCGCAGTCTCATTGCTCCCGCCTGATTAACCTGCCCTGCTGATCTGCCATGCCAAACTCTCACCTCGCCCGCATCGGTACGCCCCTCAGTCCGTCTGCCACCAAAGTCATGTTGTTGGGTGCGGGAGAACTCGGCAAGGAAGTTATCATCGCACTGCAACGCCTGGGGGTCGAAGTCATCGCCGTCGACCGCTATGCAGATGCACCGGGCATGCAGGTCGCCCATCGTGCTCACGTTATTACGATGACCGATGCGGCGGCGTTACGCGCGGTGATCGAGGCCGAGCGGCCACATCTGGTGGTACCCGAGATCGAAGCCATCGCGACTGCGGTATTGGCTGATATCGAACGCGAGGGCATTGCCGAAGTAATTCCGACCGCGCGCGCGGCACAGTTGACGATGAATCGCGAAGGCATCCGCCGTCTCGCCGCCGAGGAACTTGGCCTGCCTACGTCGCGCTATGCTTTTGCCAATTCGCTTCCAGAACTGCAGGCTGCTATTTATAACGGCATCGGTTATCCCTGTGTGATCAAGCCGGTGATGTCATCATCGGGCAAGGGACAGTCGGTGCTGGCGGGACGGCAGGATGTAGAAACGGCATGGAACTACGCCTTGCAATCAGGGCGGGTAAAGGAAGCCCGTGTGATCGTCGAGGCCTTCGTCGATTTTGACTACGAGATCACCCAACTGACTGTGCGCGCCATTGGCGCATCGGGCCAAATCGAAACTAGTTTTTGCGAACCGATCGGTCATGTGCAGGTGGCCGGCGACTACGTTGAATCCTGGCAGCCGCAGGAAATGTCACCCGTGGCGCTGCAGCGATCACGCGACATCGCCGCCCAGGTCACTGCAGCACTGGGCGGTCGCGGCATCTTTGGTGTCGAATTGTTCGTCAAAGGCGATCAGGTCTGGTTCTCCGAGGTCAGCCCACGGCCGCACGATACCGGGCTGGTCACGCTCGCCTCGCAACGTCTTTCCGAATTCGAACTACATGCACGCGCCATCCTCGGTCTGCCGGTCGATACCGCGCTGCGCCGACCTGCAGCGTCGGCCGTTATCTATGGCGGCATGGAAGCAACCGGCATCGCCTACGAAGGTGTCGCCGAGGCGCTGCAAATACCGGAATCCGACCTGCGCTTGTTCGGCAAACCGGAAAGCTTCCGCAAACGCCGCATGGGGGTCGCGGTGGCCAATGCCGACACGACGGACGAGGCGCGGGCGCGGGCAAAACTCGCCGCAGCACGGGTGAAACCAGTCAAGCGATAATCCAGCTACTGGCGCGGCAGAAAGTCCGGCTTCTGCTCTGAATAGGTCTCGACAACAGCCGACTCCACCACGACGGCCTCACCCTCGACCACATGCCCGCCCGGCGGACGCTCGCGCATGACCTTGCGCAGTTCCCGGGTCTTCCACCAGAAATAGCCCCAGACCACCAGTCCCACGGCAGCCACGACGGCGAGAAACAGCACGGAAAACATCAAGCCGACAATCAATAAAACCACGCTGGCCAGCAAGGTCAGCAGTTTGGTGAAGAAACCAGGTTGTTGATTCATGGGGCTATCTTAATCCACTGGCTTGCGCAGCAGCGGGTCACGCAGCTGCGCAAAGTTTTGTGGCGCAACATATTGCAGGAGTTCCTTGCCCCTGGCATCGAGTTGCAGGTCCAGACCCTTGCCGGGATAAAGAAAGTGTTCCCTATCTTCACTGCTGCGGATACGCTCGGCCGGCACGCCGAAGCGCTGCAGAATGATTTGTTCATCGAGATTTGCCGAGGGGATGAAGGCGATGGCAGCAATGGCAAATGCACCGGCCTGCGCCAGATCCTCGTCACTCAGTGACACGCGCCGCGTGGTACTTTCCATGTAGTCAACCTTGCGCGCCCGTTTGAGTATCTGTTCGCGCTGCGTCAGCGTGGTATCGAGCGTCAGCACCATCTTGCCCATCACACGGCCTGCCGTGAAGCTTTCGTAATAAGCCTCGACGGCCCCGCTTTCGCCGGGAGCGACAACCAGCGCAACCTGCACATCGCCCCCAAACAACTTGCGTGCATCTTCCAGCGTGCTTCGGCCCGGCGTCAGCCCGAAGACCCGCGTTGCCCCGTCGGGCAGCACATCGATTTGCCAGGGCAGCCCTTCCGCCGGTACCTCGTTGCGCCCCCCGTCATCCGAATGGAACAGCAAAGGTAGCGCCAGAAGCGCAACGATGATGGCGATGAAAAGAGCAATCGATTTCAGGAGGCTGCTCATTGAGAAGTTGCTTAGCCTTTCAACACGGCTCTGATTTGCTCCAGCGTTGATGGATCGTCAATAGTGGTGAGGTCACCGGGATCGCGGCCTTCGGCCAGCGCCTGAATTGAACGCCGCAGCATCTTGCCCGAACGGGTTTTCGGCAGTCCGGTGATGAAATGCACACGCTTTGGCCGCGCAATTGCTCCGAGGATGCCATCGACGGTTTTCTTGATCTCGGCTTCGAGGGCGGCGCGCAATTCTGGCGTGGCGACCCGGGCAGCATCCTTGACCACGGCGAAGGCCATCGGCTCCTGGCCTTTCAACTGGTCGCTGACCCCTACCACGGCAACCTCGGCAATCGCCGAGTGCGCCTGCACGGCCTCCTCGATTTCACGCGTGCCCAGGCGATGGCCGGCAACGTTGATGACGTCGTCGGTACGGCCAAGGATGAAGTGGTAACCCTCATCGTCCTTGATGCCCCAGTCGAAGGATGAATACACCAGCGGATCCTTGAACAAGGAGAAATAGGTGCTGACGAAACGCTCATCCTGACCCCAGACGGTTGTCAAACAACCCGGCGGCAGCGGCGGCACCACGCCGACGATACCCTTTTCGTTCGCGTCGCACTCACTGCCGTCCTCGCGGAAAATCTTGAGATCGTAGCCATACACCGGGAAACTCGGTGTGCCGAATTTGATCTTGGTGTCTTCGATACCGCGCACGGTGGAGAGCATCGGCCAACCGGTTTCGGTCTGCCAGTAGTTGTCGATCACCGGCAAGCCAAGTTCGCCCATGATCCACTCGTGGGTCGGCGTGTCGAGCGGTTCGCCGGCAAGAAAGAGGTGCTTGAGTGATGAAAGGTCGTATTTCTTGAGGAAAGCCGGATCCTGTTTCTTCAACACGCGCACCGCTGTCGGCGCCGAGAACATCACATCGACTTTGTACTTTTCGACAATTTGCCACCAGATGCCGGCATCGGGCCGCAGGGGCGTGCCTTCATACATCACCGTCGCCATACCGGCGATCAGCGGGCCGTAGACAATGTAGCTATGCCCGACCACCCAGCCGATATCCGAAGTGGAAAACATCGTTTCACCGGCAAAGCCCGTGTAGATGTGCTTCATCGAGGCAGCCAGGGCAACGCAATAGCCACCGGTATCGCGCTGCACGCCCTTGGGCTTGCCGGTGGTGCCGGAGGTATAGAGAATATAGGACGGCTCGGACGACTCCATCCATTCGCAAGGCACCTCGGCATTCATGTGCTGCGCACGCAAAGTAGCGTAATCGACATCGCGTCCGTCGACCTTGTTGAAGCCCTTGTCGAGACCACGATCGATCATCAGCACTTTTTCCGGCTTGGCTTCGGCGAGCTTGATCGCCTCGTCCAGCAGGTGCTTGTAGGGCACGGCCTTGCCGCCACGCATGCCGGCATCCGATGAAATGATCAATTTCGGTTTGGCATCGTCGATCCGCGTCGCCAGCGAACCTGAGGCAAAGCCGCCGAACACCACCGAGTGGATGGCGCCGATACGTGCGCAGGCCAGCATGGCAAACGTCGCTTCGGCAATCATCGGCATGTAGATCAGCACGCGGTCACCTTTCTTCACACCCAAAGATTGCATGACCGCCGCCATGCGCATGACTTCGGACTTAAGCTCGGCAAAGCTGTAGATCTTTTCTTCGTTGGTTTCGGTCGAGACGAAGATCAGCGCCCGATCGTTCGGACGCACCGCAGCATGACGGTCGACAGCGTTATGGCAGAGGTTGATCTTGCCGCCGGAAAACCATTTAACGAAGGGCGGCTTGCTGTAGTCGCAAATCGTTTGCGGCGGCGTCTGCCAATCAACCAGTTGTGCCTGCTCGGACCAGAACTCATCACGTTGATCGATCGAACGGCGGTGAAAATCGCTGTATTTACCCATTTCTGACTCCCTCTGACTTTTTTGGATTATTGAACGAATCAAGGCTGAATCAAGCTTGAATTCGCACCAAGATGCGCCCCTTGACGCGCGCCTGCAAAAACTCCTCAAAAACACCTGGCAACTCATCAAACGCAATCTCGCGCGCCTGCGCGATGACCTTAGCCGCCTTGAGATCATCGCCCAGACGCAGCCAGACCTCGGCACGGCGCGGCATCGGACAATTCACCGAATCGATGCCCAGGAGCGCAACGCCGCGCAGGATGAAAGGCGCCACCGTGGTTTTCAGATCCATGCTGGCCGCCAGACCGATGCTTGCCAGCGTGCCGTCGATTCTCATGGTGCTGGCCATCCAGGCGAGGACGTCACCGCCCAGGTTATCGACGGCCCCCGCCCAGAGGGCCTTGTCGAGCGGTTTGATCTTCGTCAGATCCAAACTGGAGCGCAGCATCACCTCGCTGGCGCCTAACTGTTTGAGATAGTCGGTCTCGTGTTCCTTGCCGGTCAGCGCATGCACCTGATAACCGCACCGCGCGAGGATTTCGACCGCGATGCTGCCTACCCCGCCGGTCGCACCGGAAACCACCACCGGGCCATTTTCTGGCTTGAGCCCGTCATGTTCCATGCGCACCACCGCCAGTCCCGCAGTGAATCCCGCCGTGCCCAGCGCCATCGCGTCACGCAGGCTCAAGCCAGGAGGGAGTTTCAACACCCAGTTGGCTGGTACGCGCGCCATTTCGGCAAAACCACCATGATGCGCGACGCCGATGTCGTAACTGGTAGCCAACACCTGATCGCCCGGAGCGAATGCCGGATCGGCGCTCTTGACGACCGTTCCCGCCAGATCGACGCCGCCGATACAGGGGAATCGCCGGATGATGCGACCGGCGCCGGTTGCTGCCAGGGCGTCCTTATAGTTGACGCCGGAATAGGCCACCGCAATCGTCACTTCGCCCGGATCGAGTTGGTCCTCCTGCATATCAACGAAGCCGGACACCACCTTGCCCTCAGTTTGCTGAATCAGATAAGCCTTGAAACTCAAGTGAGACTCCTTGGGAAAGCCCTGACATCAGGGAATGTCGATTCGCGCTGATTATAACCAACTCAAATTGTCTTATCTCCAAGATTATCGGCCCACAGAAATACAAGAATACATCTTAATGATAATGATTCTTATTGTTGTAATATTCATATATCTACCCACTGGAGACCCAGATGAAACTCACTATACCTGCCCTGTTATTTGCCGCTTTGATAGGTACAAACCTGCATGCCGAAGAGAAGGTGCTGAACCTCTATTCGGCGCGCCACTACCAGACCGATGAAGCACTCTATGCCAACTTCACCAAGCAAACCGGCATCCAGGTCAACCGCATCGAAGCCAAGGAAGATGAATTGCTGGAACGCATTCGCAACGAAGGCGCACAAAGCCCGGCCGACATTTTTATTACCGTCGATGCCGCCCGGTTGGCAAAGGCCGACGAACTTGGCCTGTTCGCACCGGTGCAATCAAAGTTTCTGGAGGAGCGCATTCCTGCCCACCTGCGCTCAACCGACTGGTTCGCCTTCTCGATCCGCGCCCGCGTAATCATTTACAACAAGGACAGCATCAAGCCGGAAGATGTGCGTAACTACGAAGATCTCGCCGCACCGAAGCTCAAGGGGCAGGTATGCAGCCGCTCGGGGGCGCATCCCTACAACCTGTCATTGATGGCCTCGCTGATTGCCCACCTGGGCGAACAGAAGGCCGAGGAGTGGGCGAAAGGCGTGGTTGCCAACTTTGCGCGCTCACCCAGGGGCGGCGACACCGACCAACTCAAGGCAGTGGCAGCCGGTGAATGCGGCGTGACGATTTCGAACACGTATTACTTCGCCCGCCTGATGCGTTCTACCAAGCCCGAGGACAAGAAAACCGTCGAAAAGCTCGGCGTCGTCTGGCCAAACCAGCAGACGCAGGGTGCGCACATCAACATCTCCGGCGGGGGCATGCTGAAGACTGCGCCAAACAAGGCAGCGGCCATCAAGTTCCTCGAATATCTCGCCAGCGACGCAGCCCAACTCTACTTTGCCGACGGCAACAACGAGTGGCCGGCCGTTCCATCGCTGAAGAGCAACAACGCGGCGCTCGCCAGCCTGGGTAACTTCAAGGCCGATACCCTGCCGATCGCCACCCTGGCGAAGAACGCTGTGCTGGCGCAGAAAATCTACGACAGAGCCGGCTGGAAATAAAAGTCGGCGCTGGCAGGACGGCGTTACTTGCCTTTCGCCACCTGCCGCGCCAGCAGGAATACCGGTAGCAAGCCCACTGCGACGATGGCGAGCGCCGCCGTCGACGCTTCGGTCAGGCGTTCGTCGGCAGCCAACGTATAGGTTTGCGTCGCCAGCGTGTCGAAGTTGAACGGCCGCATCACCAGTGTCGCCGGCAATTCCTTCATGACATCGACGAATACCAGCAAGCCAGCAGAAAACAGGCTGCTACGCAATAGCGGCACATGGACGCGGCGCAGTGTCTCGGTCGGGCCGCAGCCCAGGCTTTTCGCCGCCGCATCCATGCTCGGTGTCACGCGTGCCAGGCCCGACTCGACGGTATGCAAGGCAATCGCCAGAAAGCGCGCCAGATAAGCATAGATCAGCGCCGCGATCCCGCCGGTCAACAACAGTCCCGGATTCTCGCCAAACCACTCCAGCCAACGCGCCGCCAACCAGTGGTCGAGGCGCGTCACCGGAATCAGGACGCCTACGGCAATCACCGAGCCGGGCACCGCGTAGCCGAGGCCGACGATGCGGTTCGCCACCCGCGCCAGCAGGGCGCCCGGCGCAGAGCCACCCCGTTCCTGTGCTAGCCGCAATCCATAGGCCAGCAAGACTGCCAGCGCCACTGCCAGAAATGCGCTGATGCCGGCGACCAGCAGACTGTTGCGTGCCAGCACACCATAGCGCAGGCCAAACTCGCCCTCGTTCCATTGGCCCTCCGCCAGTGAAAGGCCAAGCAACCATCCGCCGGGCAGCAGAAAGCCCAGCAACAAGGGCAAGAAACAAACCAGACTGGCTGCACGGGCTGGCCAACCGGAAAGCGCTCTGCGTTCACCCCGCCTGCGTCCGGTCTCATGAAAGCGCGCCCGCCCCCGGCTGATGCGCTCCAGCACCAGCAGGCACAACACGAAGCTCAGCAGCGCCCCGGCCAACTGTGCAGCCGCCACGCGATCACCGAGCGAAAACCATGCACGATAGATACCCGTGGTAAAGGTGGAAACTGCGAAATAGGCCACCGTACCGTAATCCGCCAGGGTTTCCATCAGCACCAGCGCCACGCCGGCCGCGATAGCAGGCCGTGCCAGTGGCATCGACACGCGATAAAACGCCTGCCAGGGAGATTGGCCCAGCGAACGCGCCGCCTCGAAAGTCCCCGAACCGCGCTCCAGAAAGGCCGTGCGCGCCAGCAGATAGACGTAGGGATACAACACGCAGATGAACATCAGCGTGGCACCGCCGAGGCTGCGAATCTCGGGAAACCAGTAATCGCCACGCCGCCAGCCAAAGCTTTCACGCAGCAGGGTTTGCACCGGCCCGACGAACTGCAGGAGGTCGGTATAGACATAAGCCATCACATAGGCCGGCATGGCGAGCGGCAGCAGCAGCGCCCAGTCGAACATCCGCCGGCCAGGAAAATCGGTCATCGCGGTCAGCCAGGCGGTGGCCACGCCGACCACGGCAACACCGACGCCGACACCTAACGACAGCAGCAGCGAATTGACCACGTATTCGGAGAGGACGGTGGATACCAGGTGCGCCCAGGTCGCGCCAGTAGCGCCGGCGAATAGATTCGCGCTGACGGACAACACCGGCAATGCCACCAGCACGCCGATCAGCATCGAAAGAACCACCAGGGGAGAGCGCACGGGAAAAGCCAGGGAAAGCAGTGGCGATGATTATAATTGAGAGCGACTCTCAATTAGACAGACTGCGTAATGTCCCTCCTCGCTCTCGAACATGTCAGCCATGCCTACGGTGATCACGCCGTGGTCAAGGATTTGTCACTGATGCTTGCCAACGGTGAAATCGGCTGCCTGCTCGGCGCCTCGGGTTGCGGTAAAACCACCGTACTGCGGCTGATCGCCGGCTTCGAAATGCCCAGTAGCGGGCAGATCCGGCTGCGCGATGAAACAGTGGGGTCTGCCGAACGCAACCTCCCGCCGGAAAAACGCCAGATCGGCATGGTTTTCCAGGATTACGCCCTCTTCCCGCACCTGACGGTTGCCGGCAACATCGGTTTCGGACTCAGTCAACGCGGGGAAAAGTCGGCGCTGGCGGGACGGCGTGTGGAGGAACTCCTGGCCATGGTCGGCCTGGCCGGTCTGGGCGAGAAATATCCGCATGAACTCTCCGGCGGCCAGCAGCAGCGTGTCGCCCTCGCCCGCGCCCTCGCGCCCCGTCCGCATCTCCTGTTGCTCGACGAACCTTTCTCGAACCTCGATGTCGATCTGCGCGAACGCCTCTCGCTCGAGGTGCGCGACATTCTCAAACAGACCGGCACCGCCGCAATGTTGGTTACGCACGACCAGCATGAGGCCTTTGCCGTTGCCGATATGGTGGGCATCATGCATGCCGGCCGCATCGAGCAGTGGGATACGCCCTACAACCTCTATCACCGTCCCGCCACACGTCATGTCGCCGATTTCGTGGGACAGGGCGTCTTGCTGCCCGGCCGCGTCCTCGGCGCCGCCACTGTCGCCATCGAGCTCGGCACGCTGGGCTGCCGACTGCCCCAGGCCGTTGCCGGCGATGAAATGGTGGACATCCTGCTGCGCCCCGACGACATCGTGCACGACGACACTGCGCCCACGCAGGCTGAGGTGGTTGCCAAGGCCTTTCGCGGCGCAGAATTTCTCTACACGCTGAAACTGCTATCGGGAACACAGGTGCTCTCGCTGGTGCCCTCCCACCACAACCACGCCATCGGCGAAAAGATCGGTATCCGGCTGGATGTCGACCACGTCGTCGCGTTTTCCCGGGCCGCATGATTCCCTGGATCGAGACCGGCGACGCATTTCCGCC
>JAABQX010000023.1 GCA_011391215.1 Rhodocyclaceae bacterium | reverse complement strand
GACTAACGACCATGGCCAACGGCCACCCGCAGAGGATGGAACTCCTGGGCCATGGTTGTTCCACGTTAACTTATTGAGCTTCCGCTTCTGCAGCGATATCGGCGCGGACTTTTTCCATGTCGAGCGACTTCACCTGCTCGATCAGTTGATCGAGCGCGGCAGCGGGCAGGGCGCCGGCTTCCGCGTAAAGGATGACCTGCTCGCGGAATACCATCAGGGTCGGGATCGAGCGGATGTTGAAGCCGGACGACATCTCACGTTCCTCTTCGGTGTTCACCTTGGCGAAGGCGATGTCCGGATACTTTTCCGAGGCTGCCTCGAAGGTGGGCGCAAAGGAGCGGCAGGGTGCGCACCAGGAGGCCCAGAAATCAACGATCACGATGTCGTGTCCGGAGATGGTTTCCTTGAAATTGTCGGCGGTAAGGGTGATGGTGGCCATGCAGCGCTCCGTGGTTGCGTAGTTGAAGGACTGCGAATGCTACCCGTTTGACGTCCAGTTGGCGTGCATGGAGGCATTCATGGTATCAATGAAGCGATGACATTCCCGCCGTCTTTACCCTGCGGCCGCTTTGCGCCTTCACCCACCGGGCCGCTGCATTTCGGTTCGCTCGTGGCCGCGCTCGGCAGCTGCCTGGAAGCGCGCGCACGCGGCGGCCGCTGGCTGGTACGCATGGAAGATGTCGATCAGACGCGCTGCCGACCTGAGCATGCGGATGCGATCCTCGCCACGCTTGAGGCCTTCGGTTTTAGCTGGGATGGCGCGGTGATGGTGCAAAGCACCCGCACGGAACGTTACCGCGAAGTTTTCGAACAACTCAAGGCGCTGGGCAGCGTCTATCCTTGTGGCTGTACGCGCAGCGAATTGGCTCTTGCGGCCCCGGGAATCGACGGTGCCCCCGTTTATCCGGGGACCTGTCGCGCCGGCCTGGCCGCAAGCCGTAGTGCGCGTGCCTGGCGTTTACGGCTGGAAGGCGAGATCGGGTTTGACGATTATCTGCAAGGCCGGCAGCACCAACATTTGCCGCGCGATGTCGGCGATTGTGTGGTGTTGCGTGCCGACGGCCTGTTCGCCTATCAGCTTGCCGTGGTGGTCGATGATGCCGATCAGGGGGTCGATCATGTGGTGCGCGGCGCCGACCTGATCGATTCGACGCCGCGCCAGATTTACCTGCAGCATCTGCTGGGCTTGCCGATACTTGCATACGCGCATCTGCCGGTGGCTGTCGATGCGCAGGGCGCCAAGCTTTCCAAACAGACGTTGGCGACGCCGCTCGATGTGCGGAATCCGGCACCTGCGCTATTTGCCGCCGCTGCATTTCTCGGCCAGAATCCTCCCGAGGAATTGCGCCGCTCATTGTGCCGTCCTGCCAGCACCGACTTTTGGGCTTGGGCAAGGGGAAATTGGCGGTTGGACAAGGTGCCGCCCGTGCTGAATTTGGCGGCGATTGCCATTAACGAGGAATCAACATGATTATTTCTGACGATGCCGGCCTGCGCCGGATACTTGAGAATCACAAGGTCATTGCCATGGTCGGCCTTTCGCAGAAAGAGGATCGCCCGAGCAACATCGTCGCCCGCTACCTGATGGCGCGCGGCTACACGGTGATCCCGGTCAATCCGGGGCAGGACGAGATCCTTGGCCAGCGTTGCTATGCCAGCCTGAAGGACATCCCGGTGAAGGTCGACATGGTCGACGTCTTTCGCAAGTCGTCCGACGTGCCGCCCTTCGCCGACGACGCCATCGCCATCGGTGCCAAATCGCTCTGGCTGCAGATCGGCAT
The DNA here is from genome assembly GCA_011391215.1 of Rhodocyclaceae bacterium. GTDB lineage: Bacteria > Pseudomonadota > Gammaproteobacteria > Burkholderiales > Rhodocyclaceae > Sulfuricystis. Next base: position 28,680 of record JAABQX010000023.1, on the reverse strand, counting down.
CATCAACGAAGATGCGGCAACGAAAGCGTCTGCCGCCGGTCTCGACGTGGTGATGGATCGCTGCCCGAAGATTGAGTACGCGCGCCTGCTGGCTTGAAAACTATTCCCGATAGTCGCTGCCGCCATAGCGCGTAATGCCCAGCAGCAGGCGCACCACGCTATAGGCGAGCCAGCGCAGTGCGCGTGCCGGCAGGCTGCGGCGCGCAAGGTCGGCGACGACGACTTCGTGGGCGGCGTTATCGATGGCGCGTTGCAGGCTGGCGGCCAGTTGCGTGGCGAAGCCATGATCGCGCACTACCACATTCGCTTCGCGTGCCAGCAGCAGACTGAACGGGTCGATGTTCGATGATCCGACCGTCGCCCAAACACCATCCGCCACCGCGACCTTGGCATGGAGGAATCCCGGGTGATACTCGAAAATGCGCACCCCGCCGGCCAACAGCTGGTGGTAAATGGCTTGCGTCGCGTAATGCAGCAGGGCATGTTCGACCCTGCCCTGCAACAGGATGGTGACGGCAACGCCGCGTGCGGCCGCATCGAGCAGGGCGTGGCGAAAATGCCGGCCGGGCAGGAAATAGGCGCTGGCCAGCAGGATCCCCGTACGCGCGCTTTCAATGGCCTCGAGGTAGGCATCCTCGATGTCGCGGCGATGGCGCAGGTTGTCGCGGATCAGGAACGCGGCGCTCATCGTGCCGGCCGGTTTGTCTTGCGCGCAGGGACTGACGGGCAAGCTGGGCGGCCGGTGTTGCAGCTTGGCCCAGCCGACCAGTTGCCAGAGTTGGTGCATGCTGGCGTGGATGCGGGCGACCAACGGCCCTTCGACGCGTACCGCATAATCGAAACGCGGCGCGGGATGCGGCGAATCGTGATCGTCGATGATGTTGATGCCGCCGACGAAAGCGATGCGTCCGTCAATGACCGCGAGCTTGCGGTGCAGGCGGCGCAGCCGATGGCGCCGCATTTTCAGGCGGGCTGCTTCGGCCCGATAGACCTCCACCGTGGCGCCGTTTTCGACCAGCTGCTGGCCCAGCCCCGGCAGGAAATCGCGTGCGCCGAAGCCGTCCACCAACAAGCGTACGGTCACCCCCCGGCGCGCGGCCGCTACCAGTGCAGCGACGATGGTGCGTCCCGTTACATCGTCGGCAAAGATGTAAGTTTCAATGTGAATCTCGCACGCGGCAGCATCTATGGCTGCACCCAGCACCGGAAAATATTCCGCACCGGTTTCCAGCAGGTCGATACGGTTGCCGGGTAAAAAGTCGGCGCTCACGGGACGGCGGGGATGAATGAAAAACGCGCCGAAAGCGCGGCATGATCCGAGATGGCCGACCATGGCGGGCCATGATGCACGGTGCGCTCTTCGATTTTCAGTCCGCGCATGTAGATGCGGTCGAGACGGAACAGCGGCAGCGCCGCCGGAAAGCTGCGCGAGGGCCGTGCATCGTCGCCGGCAAAGACTTCATCCAGTCCGAGTCTTGCCGCCAGCAGGTCATGGGCGCGATTGCGCCAGTCGTTGAAGTCGCCGGCAATCAGCAGGGGCGCATCGTGCGGCACGCGCGCCTCGATATGTGCCGCCAGTGCATCCAGCTGGTAACGGCGCGACCGACCGAAGAGCGAGAGATGGGCGCAGACGCAATGCACGGGCACCCCCAATCCCGGTACGCTAACCGTGCAATGCAGCAGGCCGCGCTTTTCGAAGCGCAGGCGCGTCACGTCCTGGTTGTGGGTGGCCGTGATGGGGAAACGCGCGAGGATCGCGTTGCCGTGGTGGCCGTGGTCATACACCATGTTGCGGCCGTAGGCGTGGCTGCCCCAGACGCCCTCGGCGAGAAACTCATGCTGCGGCTGCGCCGGCCAGCTGGCATGTTGCTCGGCGTGGCCCAGGTGCTGGCCTTGCACCTCTTGTAAAAAGACGATGTCGGCATCGAGTGCGCGCAGCCGTTCGCGGAGTTCATGTACCACCATGCGGCGGTTGAACTGGGAGAAACCTTTGTGAATATTCCAGGTGGCGACGGACAGCATATTCTTGTGGCGGACAAAACACATTTTTACGATGACTATGATGCGCCAAACTGAAAAGGAAGGGGATAAAATCAGCCGCCAGTAACGCCGAGAATCGGCGGAGATTTTGGTATCGCCATGACCGGAATGACGCACCACTCAACAGGAAAACACGATGAACCGTAGATTATTTGTTGCCGCGATACTGGCGCTATCGGCACTCTTGACCGCCATCCCCTCACAGGCGCAATCGGCCAAGCTCGGCGTGGTGGTTCAGGTCAGCGACGACAGCGAGAAGAACTGGAATCAGGCGCTAAATGTGGTGCGCAATATCCAGATGGATTACGGTAAGGATAAAGTCAATGTCGAACTGGTCGTCTTCGGCCACGGCGCAGGTTTGCTCAGGTTCGACTCGCCGCTGGCTAATCGCATCGACGAGGCGCTGGCTGATGGCACGCAGGTGTCGATGTGTGAAAACACGATGAAGGGGCGCAAGCTGACGCCGGCCGACATGCATGCGAAGATTGGCTATGTCAAATCCGGCGTGGTCGAGATCATCGAGCGCCAAAGGCAGGGGTGGGCGGTGATCCGGCCGTAGGATTTTAGACGTCCAGCATTGTCAGCCGCCGTCCCGCCAGCGCCGACTTTACGAGCGCCATTCCCTTCAGGACGCGTCGAGCATGCGTTCCAGCGCGATCTTGGCGAGCTTCGCTTCGTGTTCCGGTACCTTGATCTGATTCACCACATTGCCGGCGACGAGGTTCTCTAGCGTCCAGGCGAGGTGCTGCGGGTCGATGCGCTGCATGGTCGAGCACATACAGATGGTGTCGGCCATGAACTGGACAATTTTGCCTTCGTGCTTCACCTCTTCAGCGAGCCGGTCGACAAGGTTGAGCTCGGTGCCGACCAGCCAGCGTGTGCCCGGCGCGGATTCCTTGACGATGCGGATAATCGTCTCCGTGGAGCCGATGGCGTCGGATTGCTGGCAGACCTCGAAACTGCATTCGGGATGCGAGATCACCTTTCCCTCGGGATACTGGGCGCGGAATTTGGCGATCTGGCTTGGCTGGAACATCTGATGTACCGAACAGTAGCCGTGCCAGAGGATGATTTTCGCGTTCCTGATTTGCTCAACAGTCAGTCCACCCATTTCAAGATCAGGATTCCAGATGACCATTTGATCCAGCGGAATGCCCATCTTGTGGCCGCTCCAGCGGCCGAGGTGCTGGTCGGGGAAGAACAGCACTTTCTCGCGACGCGCAAATGACCACTCCAGAATCTTTGGCGCGTTGGATGACGTGCAGACGATGCCGCCATGTGCGCCGCAGAAAGCCTTGAGATCGGCGGCGGAGTTAATGTAGGTGACGGGGGTCACGGTTTCGTCGGGGTTCAGTACTGACGAGAGTTCACGCCAGCAACGTTCAACCTTCGCCAGGCTCGCCATGTCGGCCATCGAGCAGCCGGCAGCGAGGTCGGGCAGGATGGATATTTGGTTCGGGCGCGACAGGATGTCAGCGACTTCGGCCATGAAATGCACACCGCAAAAGACTATGTATTCGGCATCCGACTGCGAGGCGAGCCGCGAAAGTTTCAGCGAATCGCCGGTGATGTCGGCGTGCCGATAGACGTCGGCGCGCTGGTAGTGGTGACACAGCAGCACGGCGCGCTTGCCCAGTGAGGCGCGGGCCTCTTCGATGCGGATTTGTGCCACTTTATCGGCGAGGGCATTAAAGGTATCGAAATGAATGGGTGCAGTTTGCATGACCGGCTTAAAATCCAACCATAGATGAACGCTTGAGTATAACGATTTCCTAATTTCCCATGCACTCACACAGTCATACCCCCGCCGCTGCAGAGCCGGTCGATCAGGCGCGTTTTCGCGAAGGCCAGCGCATTACCTGGATCAGCGTGGCCGTCAACGTGCTGCTGACGGCGATGCAGGTTGTCGTCGGCTTTGTTGCAAACTCGATGGCGCTGGTCGCCGATGCCATGCACACGCTGTCTGACATCGTTGCCGACGCGTTCGTCCTTTATGCCAATCGCAAGGGCGCCGAAGCGGCGGACGAGGCGCATCCATATGGCCATGGCCGTTTCGAGACGGCCGCCTCGCTGGTGCTGGGTTTGTTGCTGACAGGAACCGGGGCAGGCATCCTGATTTCGGCAGCAGGCCGATTGCAGTCGCTCGAGACCCTGCCGGCTGTTGGTTTCGCCGCCATCTGGGCCGCGCTTGCGACGCTGGCCGCCAAGGAGGGCCTGTTTCGCTACATGCTGGCGATTGCAGAACGACTCCGTTCGCCGATGCTGGTGGCGAATGCCTGGCATGCCCGGGCCGATGCGTTGTCGTCCCTGGTGGTGGCGGCGGGCATTGGCGGCAGCCTGCTCGGTTTTCCCTTTGCCGACGCGGCGGCGGCGATCATCGTCGGTGGCATGATCGTCAAGGCCGGTATCGGCTTTGCCTGGGAGGCCATGCGCGAATTGATGGACGAGGGATTGGCTGCGGAGGACGTGGCGGCGATTCGGGCCACACTGCTTGCTACGCCCGGTGTGATCGACCTGCACGACTTGCGCACGCGACGCATGGGGCACCGCGTGCTGGTCGATGCGCATTTGCAGGTGGACGGCAACATCACGGTGTTCGCCGGACATGAAATTGGCGAAGATGCCCGCCATCGTGCCATCGCCGCACACCCGGAAGTTCTGGATGTACTGATTCACCTCGATGCCGAGAATGACGCACTATGATGGTGCATAAGATGCACTGTATGCACGGTAGTGGTGCGCTCTCGGCAGGTTTCCCTGATAAAACGCCTTGTGGCACAATTCACTACAGAGTTTTGGCCGTTGGCACGCTAACTGCTAATTGTTTCCCTGTTTTTCGGCACGTATTGCACGGCCGCGACTGATTTTTTTGCCAGATCCCTACCAGGAGTTCACTTTATGACGACAGCCCAAGACGTAATCAAGATGGTTCAGGAAAAGGAAGTCAAGTTTGTCGACTTCCGCTTCACCGATATCCGTGGCAAGGAGCAGCACGTCAGCGTGCCGGTATCCGCTTTCGGCCTCGAAAAATTCGAAGACGGCCATGCTTTTGATGGCTCCTCGATTTCCGGCTGGAAAGGTATTCAGGCGTCCGACATGCAGTTGATGCCCGATCCCTCGACCGCCTACATCGACCCCTTCATGGACGAGACCACCCTGATCCTGTCTTGCGACGTGGTCGAACCGGCTGACGGCAAGGGCTACGACCGCGATCCGCGCTCGATCGCCAAGCGCGCCGAGGCTTACCTGAAGTCTTCAGGCATCGGCGACACCGCTTACTTTGGTCCCGAACCCGAGTTCTTCATCTTCGACAGCGTCGAGTGGAAAGTCGACATGTCCGGCTGCTACTGCAAGGTATTCTCGGAAGAGGCTGCCTGGGCAACCGGTGAGAAGTTCGATGGCGGCAATACCGGCCACCGTCCTACCGTCAAGGGCGGCTACTTCCCCGTCCCGCCGGTCGACAGCCTCAACGACATCCGCGCCGCCATGTGTCTGGCGCTCGAAGATTGCGGCGTGCCGGTTGAAGTGCATCACCATGAAGTCGCCACCGCCGGCCAGTGCGAAATCGGCACCGTGTTCAATACCTTGGTGCGCCGCGCCGACCAGACCCAAGTGCTCAAGTACATCGTGCACAACGTCGCTCATAGCTATGGCAAGACCGCAACCTTCATGCCCAAGCCGATCGTCGGCGACAACGGTTCCGGCATGCACGTGCACCAGTCGATCTGGAAGGATGGCAAGAACCTGTTCGCCGGCAACGGCTACGCGGGCTTGTCCGACTTCGCGCTCTACTACATCGGCGGCATCATCAAGCACGCCCGTGCGCTGAATGCCATTACTAACCCCGGTACCAATAGCTACAAGCGCCTGGTGCCGGGCTACGAAGCCCCAGTCAAGCTGGCCTATTCGGCCCGCAACCGTTCCGCCTCGATCCGCATCCCCTTCGTGCATTCCGACAAGGCCCGCCGCATCGAGACCCGCTTCCCCGATCCGTCCGCCAACCCCTATCTGTGCTTCGCCGCGCTAATGATGGCCGGCCTTGACGGCGTGCAAAACAAGATCCACCCGGGCGAACCCGCCGACAAGAACCTCTACGATCTGCCGCCGGAAGAGGATGCAAAGATCCCGACCGTCTGTTCGTCGCTGGATCAGGCGCTCGAGTACCTGGACAAGGACCGCGAGTTCCTGACCCGCGGTGGTGTCTTTTCCAACGAGTTTATCGATGCCTTCATCGCCCTGAAGATGGAAGAAGTGCAAAAGTTCCGCATGACGACCCATCCGGTCGAGTTCGATATGTATTTCTCGCTGTAAGCTTTTTCTGGATTGAAGCGTTAGGAAGGGACGGGCTTGCCCGTCCCTTTTTTTGTCACTTTCCTTTTTTGGCATACACTGCAGGTTCGCAAGGCATTTTGTTATGGTGATGATGAAAAGATATTTACTGCTGGCATCCCTCGTTCTGCCGCTCGGTGCAAGTGGCAGCGCCTCTGCCGATACGCTGTACAAGTGTCAAGGTCCCGACGGGAGGACGATCTACACCAACCAGAAGGGCAACAAGAGCTGCGAGACCATTTCGCAGGACAAGCCGGTATCCACCTTCAATGCGCCCAAGGCGAAGCAGGCCACCCCGGGGGATTTTCCTCGCGTCAATGGCGACCAGCAGAAGGCGCGTGACAACGATCGTCGTGCCATTCTCGATCAAGAGTTGGGCAACGAACAGAAGAACCTTGATGCCGCCAAAAAGACACTGACGGACCAGGAAAACCTTACTCTGCCGGAAGAGCGCATTGCCGGAGGCGGCATCAAGGGCGCTGCGCGTGAGGAGCGCCTCAAGACATATCGGGATAACGTGCAATTGCACGAACGCAATATCGAGTCGATCCGCAGGGAAATCGGCAACTTGAAGTAGGCCCGGCTATGGTCGTAGCGATGGGCGCGGTTCTTGCGTTAGCTCCGCCATGAGTTCTCCTCCCCACACGCCATTCCCGTCGCTCGAACAAGAGCCGGCTTTTGCGGGACTCGATCTGCTTTCTTCGGCGGTCATCCTGCTCGACAGCCAGTTGCGTATGCGCCACTGCAATCCGGCGGCGGAAAACCTGTTCGCCGCCAGCCAGCGTGTCTGTCTTGGCCGGCCGCTTACTCAATTGCTGGGTACGCCACCGACGCTCATCACTGCGCTCGAAAATGTGCTGGCCAACAAGTGGAGTTACACCGGGCATGACTTCATCGTCGTGCGCGACAATGCCGAGTCGATTCACCTTGATTGCACTGTCAGCCCTATCGACACTGCCCACGCCAGCCTGTTGCTCGAATTCCGTCCCATTGACCAGCAACTGAAGGCGGCGCGCGAGGAGCGCGAAGCCGTTCAGCAGCGCGCCAATCGCGAATTAATCCGCAACCTAGCGCACGAGATCAAGAATCCCCTGGGGGGAATCCGCGGTTCTGCGCAATTGCTCGACCGCGAACTGGCGAGTATGGAAAATGCTCCGGCGCTCAAGGAATACACCGAAGTCATCATTCACGAGGCCGACCGCCTGCAGGACTTGATGCACCGGCTGCTATCATCGCATCGCGCCATGCAGCCGGCGCAGATCAATATCCACGAAATCCTCGAACGCGTACGTCGCCTGATCCACGCCGAATTCCCGGGCGTGCGCGTGCGCCGTGATTACGATACCTCCTTGCCCGATATCACCGGCGACCGCGAGCAACTGATTCAGGCCATCCTCAATATCGTGCGCAACGCCGCGCAGGCGATGAAAGGTGAGGGAGAAATCATCTGCCGCACCCGAGCGCTGCGTCAGATCACGCTGGCCAAGAAGCGCTACCGGTTGGCAGTTGAATTGCAGGTAATCGACAACGGGCCGGGCATCCCTGAAGACATCCGCGACCGCATCTTTTATCCACTGGTATCCGGCCGCGCAGGGGGTACCGGTCTGGGGCTCGCGCTGGCGCAAAGTTTTGTGCAACAACATCAGGGCAGTATCGAAGCCGAGTCTGTCCCGGGCCGCACTTGTTTCACCTTGCGGCTACCCTTGGTCATGGCGGAAAACGGAGAAAAAACATGAATTCTGTCTGGATCATCGACGATGACCGCTCGATTCGCTGGGTGCTTGAAAAGGCGCTGGGACGCGAAAAGATCGACTGTGCGAGTTTCGGTTCCGCCGACGAGGCACTAGCGAAACTGGCGACGGGCGTTGCGCCACGCGTGCTGGTGTCGGATATTCGCATGCCCGGGGCGAGCGGCCTCGATCTCTTGCGACAGGTAAAGCAGGATCATCCCGATCTGCCGGTCATCATCATGACGGCTTATTCCGATCTTGATTCCGCCGTCTCGGCGTTTCAGGGAGGCGCGTTCGAGTACTTGCCCAAGCCTTTCGACGTTGATCAGGCGGTTGCTTTGGTGCGCCGTGCTTTGGAACAAGTAGCGCCCCAAAATAGTGCATTGGCGGCTGAGCCCCTGGCGCCCGAAATTCTTGGCCAGGCACCGGCCATGCAGGAAGTGTTTCGCGCCATTGGCCGTCTCGCCCAATCGCACGCCACCGTGTTGATCAACGGCGAGTCGGGGACCGGCAAGGAACTGGTCGCCCGTGCTCTGCATCGCCATAGCCCGAGAAAAGATGGCCCGTTCATCGCCCTGAATACGGCGGCGATTCCGCGTGATCTACTCGAATCCGAGCTTTTCGGCCACGAAAAAGGCGCTTTTACGGGCGCCAACGCGCAGCGGCGCGGCCGTTTCGAGGAGGCGGCCGGCGGCACGCTGTTTCTCGACGAAATCGGCGACATGCCCGCCGAGTTGCAGACGCGCCTCTTGCGTGTGCTTTCCGACGGCCAGTTTTATCGTGTCGGCGGCCATCAGCCGATTCGGGCCAATGCGCGCGTGATCACCGCGACACACCAGAATCTCGAACAGCGCGTCAAGGACGGCCTGTTCCGCGAAGACCTGTTCCACCGGCTGAATGTCATTCGTTTGCGCCTGCCGCCCTTGCGCGAACGGCGCGAGGACATTCCCGGGCTGACGCGACATTTCCTCGTCAACAGCGCGCAACAACTGGGCGTCGAACCCAAACGGCTTTCCGATACTGCGCTCAAGTTTTTGCAGACGGCTCCCTGGCCAGGCAATGTGCGCCAGATCGAAAACCTCTGTCACTGGCTCACGGTCATGGCGCCGGGGCAGCAGATCGAGATCGAGGATTTGCCGGCGGAAATGCGCGAAGCCGAGCCGGCAGGTGCTACGACGGACTGGCAGGCATTATTGGCCGGGGTAGCCGACGATTTGCTGGTAAGCCAGCCCGGTGGGGTGTGGGAAAGCCTGATCAACGCGTTCGAAACCACCTTGATCCGCCGTGCGCTCGCCGCCACAGGTGGTCGCCGCATCGAGGCGGCACAACTGCTGGGCATCGGCCGCAACACCATCACACGCAAGATTCAGGAGCTCGGGCTGGACGAGACCAAGGACCGGTAATTAGCGGCATCCCATGAATCGGGGCGGCACCGGTCGTAGCATGGTGATGCTGGAACCGCTTGTTAAGACCCACGCTTGCAACCATAATGAGCCCCCGCTACATGAAAGGATCGTTGTGAACATCATCGAACGCGTCAAGGAAATCCTCATCTCGCCGAAACAGGCATGGCCGGTAATTGCCACAGAGGAAACCGATACGATCACCCTGTATACCCGGTACATCATGATTCTTGCGGCCATCCAGGCGGTGGCCGGGTTCATCGGGATGTCGCTGTTCGGGGTCAGTTTCATGGGCGTTTCGGTGCGTATGCCGATCATGGCCGGACTGCTGCAGATGGTTCTGGGATATGCCATGAGTTTGGCAATGGTCTATGTCGTGGCGTTGATCGCCAATGCGTTGGTGCCAAGTTTCGGCGGGCAGAAAAGCCCGATGAATGCGCTGAAACTGGTGGCGTACAGCAGCACTGCGGCAATGCTGGGTGGCATCTTCACGATCATTCCGGCGTTGGGAGTGTTAACTCTCGTGGCGGCACTTTATTCGCTGTACCTGCTTTTCCTGGGCGTGCCGTCGCTGATGCAGGTGCCCCGGGAAAAGGCGCTGACCTTTACGGCAGTATTGGTGGTCTGTGCGATTGTCGTGGGTGCGATTTTCGGTATGCTGCTGGGGAGTTTCCAGGGGGGCATCCAGGGAGGACAGGCGGTAATGATGGATACGCGTGCGCCGACAGGCCAGGTATCGATCGAGACACCCCAGGGTACGGTCAGCGTCGATACCGCCAAGATGGAAGCTTGGGCCAAGCGTATGGAGGAGGCCGGCAAGAAGCTTGAGCGGGCGCAACAGTCAGGCGACCAGGCCGCAATGGAAGCGGCCATCAAGGAAATGTCCGCGTTACAGGGAGAGCAGCCTTTCAGCCGCTAAATCTCGCCGCCATTTCCCGGGCACTGGGAAATCAGGCATGCCGTTTCGATGTTGAGCTTCTGGCCAGCTGCGATTCGACGAATGCCGTGTTGCTGGAACGTGCCGCTGCAGGTGCGCCCAGCGGTACGGTGGTGATTGCCGAGGCACAGTCGGCGGGACGCGGCCGGCACGGACGGACGTGGATTTCGGCGCCGGGCGATAGCCTGACATTTTCTCTGCTCTGGCGTTTCGCGCCGGGCTCCGCGCCTGCCGGCCTTTCGTTGGCGGTGGGCGTTGCGGTGGCCCAGGCTCTGGAAAAAGTCGGCGCTGGCAGGACGGCAGTGCAGCTTAAATGGCCGAACGATCTGCTGCTCGGGGGCGGAAAGCTCGGCGGCATCCTGATCGAGTTGTCGTCCGGTGCGCCGCATGTGGCCGTGATCGGTATCGGCCTCAACTTGCGCCTGCCGGAAGCCTTGCCGGCGGAGTTGCGGGCGCAAAGCGCCGCATTAAATGGCGCTGACGAGCCCAACCGCTTGCTGGCGCACATCCTGATTGAGCTGCTGGCCGTACTGGAAAGCTTCGCCATCTCAGGATTTTCCGGCTTGCGCCCCGCTTGGACGCAACATCATGCTTTCGAGAATGCCCCCGTCCGTCTGCTGTCAGATTTTGCGCCGCCGCGCGCGGGAATCTGTCGCGGGGCCGATGTGGATGGCGCTTTGCTGCTGGAGGTAGCCGGCACTGTCGAGCGTGTGTTGTCCGGTGAAGTTTCGCTGCGGGGGGCTGCGTGATTCTCTGTCTGGACGCCGGCAATACCCGGCTGAAATGGGGGCTCCGGCAAAGCGGGGGCTGGTGCGCACAAGGCGTGCTTGATCTCGTAAAGACGGGTGATCTGGCCGGGTCTTTACCCGAACAACCGCAGCGCATCGTGGCATGCAATGTGGCGGGTGAGAAAGTGGCGACGCTGATCGAGGCGTTGGCCGCCGCGCTGGCGGTACCGCTTGACTGGTTTCGCAGCACTGCCTCGGCCGGCGGGGCCGTGAATGGCTATGACAATCCTGCCCAGCTCGGTGCCGACCGCTGGGCGGCACTGATCGGCGCACGTGGTCTGCACACCGGGCCGGCGCTCGTCGTGATGGCCGGTACCGCGACAACGGTGGATTGCCTGGATGCAGAGGGCGTGTTCCGGGGCGGGCTGATTCTTCCCGGGCTTGACCTGATGCGGCGTTCGCTGGCGCGTAACACGGCGGGATTGCCCGAAGCGTGCGGCGTGTATCGGAAGTTGCCGACCAATACCGATGATGCGATTGTCAGCGGCTGCATCGCTGCAACGGTAGGTGCTATCGAGCGTATGGCGCAACAGGCATGTGGTCCTCATGTTGGCGGCGAAGGTGCAGAAGGTGGCTTGTGCCGTCCCGCCAACGCCGACTTTCTCTGCCTGCTTTCCGGCGGGGCGGCCGATGTGTTGGCACCGCATTTGGAACTGCCGCTGCGCCGCATCGACAACCTGGTGCTCGAAGGCCTGGCACGCGTTGCCGTAATATGACGAGCGGCCGGCGGTTGATTTGCTATGATCGCGGCACTGTTTCATTTACCTGTTACTGAGCATCCATCATGAACGAACAGCGCGACCTCTGTGTTGTCTTTGCCGACGTTTCCGGCAGTACGCAACTCTATGAAAAACTGGGCGATACTGAAGCTCTGCGCGCGATCGACCGCTGCGTGCAGAGCATGGAGCGCGCCACAGTGCTCAACAAGGGTCGCGTGGTCAAGACCATCGGCGACGAGGTGATGGCAGTCTTCGACAGCGCGGCGCAGGGTTTTCAGGCGGCCAGCGAAATGCAGATGCGCATCGACGAAATGCCGCCGCTCGGCTCGGGTGTCAAGTTGGCGATCCGGGCCGGTTTTCACTTCGGTTCGGCGATTGTCGAAAACAACGACATCTTCGGCGACACGGTGAATACGGCAGCACGCATGGCGGGGTTGGCCAAGGCCGGCCAGATCATCACCACGGCCGACACGGTGGCCGCATTGCCGGCGTTGTTGCGCGAATCCTGTCGCGAGATCGATGCCCTCGCCGTCAAGGGAAAAGCTGAAGACGTGCGGGTTTGCGAGGTGATCTGGCAGGAGGGCGCCGAGCTGACGATGATGAGTGCGCGCACCGCGCCTGCCGCGCCGATGGAAACCCGCTTGCGCTTGCAGCATGGCGCTGAAGAACTCGTTCTGGGGCCGGCACGCCCGGCCGCGACGCTCGGCCGTGATGTCGCCAGCGATGTCGTCATCCATGACCCGCGCGCCTCGCGCAGCCACGCCAAGATCGAGCGCCGCCGCGACAAGTTCGTGCTGGTGGATATGAGCAGCAACGGTACCTTCGTCACCTTCCATGGGGAAGCAGAGTTGGCACTGAAACGTGAGGAAGTGATCCTGCGCAGCTCCGGCCAGATCGTCTTTGGCCATTCCGCATCGGCCGGCGAGTCGCCCGAAGTACTGAAGTTTTCGGTAGAAGCCTGACGGTTCAGGCTTCTACCCGCATTCAGATACTGATCCTCTTCAGTTTCTCGGCGTTGCGGATCACATTTTCGCGACGTGGCGGCGGTGCCGTCATCAGCGCGGCAGCCGGCAGCGCATCCAGCTTGCCCAAGGTTTCCGGCGTGTTGCAACTCGCCTCGAATGCTAGGGTGACTTCGTTGCCGTTCTTGCCGGTGACATTCAGGCAGGTCTTGCCGAATTTCTGATTGAGCGGTGCGACCAGACCCTTGGCAACCAGATCGGCCGGATCGACCAGACCGCCGGAAATCTCGGCGGCGTAGTGCGCTTCCGAACCCGACGTGCCGGCCAGTTCGATGGCCAGCACCGGACGCAGGCCGGTGAATTCGCGCAGCAGTGACTGGGCAACATCCTTGCTGGCCAAACCTTGCAGCTTGAGCGCAACCTTCTGACCGACAAAATGGAAGTGTTGCAGGAAGAAGTTTTTCGAAAATTCCTCGCCGATCAGCTTGCCGACGTCGCGCAGCGCCTGGTCTTCAGTGGCCCAACTCTGCTTTTCAGGAATCTGCGTATTGTAGTAGATCTCCTCACTACTCTTCTTGTCGGTGCATTTAACCGTCCAGGACGTCAGCACGAATTTCTCGATGGTGATCCCCGAGGCTTCCAGCGTGTGCGAGAGTTTCTTGAACTTGGCTTCACCGGTCACGGCGAAATCGGCATTGCCGCCCTGGTCGTCGTTCATCAGACGGAAGCCGAAGGATTTGATGCGTTCCTTGAGCAAATTTTCGGCGACCGGCGACCGCGCTGCCGGGGCGTTGGGATCGCTTTCGGTCTGGGCGCTCTTGGCATTGATGGCCACAGAGATCTTTGGATCGCCGTTGTTGCGGATGAAATCGACGCGCTCTTCGACCGACATCTGGTTGAGCGATTTTTGCACCTGACGGATATTGACCGTGGCCTTGGCCGTCATCGAGACGAGGCCATCCTTGCCTTGCTGTGGGGTCTGCTCTTCACGAATGGCCGTGATGAAACTACCGCTGTTGGCCAGCAACTTGGTCTGTATCAGCCCGTAGTTCTGCGCCAGTGAATTCTGCTCGATGTAGAGGGCGGCGGCTTTTTCTATCAACTGGTGGCGGGCATCCTCGCGCAGATCAGCCTGCATCAAGCCCTGATCCTTCGCATAACGCGGATCGCTGGGGTCGGCATAACCCACGGCCGTGATGCTCAGCGTTCCCGTGTCGGCGACAGCAGAAGTCGGCGCTGCCGAGACGGCGGCGGCTTGCCCGGCGCTGCTATCAGCGGTTGCCACGGAATCATGACCTTTCATCATGAAGGCTGCGCCACCGACGATTGCCGCCACCGCTACGCCGGCGACTGCGTACAAGGGCATTTTCGAGGTGGGCTTGGAAGGTGCAACTGTAGCGGGGCCCGGTGCCGGTGTGGCGACGCGCGGCGTCACTACCGACTTGACCGGTGTCGGGGTTGCTGCCGCGCCACCCATCAGGGTGGCATCGGTGCCGCCCATGAGGGTCGCCTCCGTGGCGGCAGATTTGTTCTGCATCGCAGCAGTGATGGCTGCGGCAAATTCCTGAGCGGTCTGGAAGCGTTCTTCAGGACGTTTTGCCAGGGCCTGAATCATCAAGGCATCGAATTGGCGCGGGACCTGGACATTCAATTCCGAGGGTGCCGGCGGTTCCTCCTTCAGCACTTTGTGCATGATGGTGGTCAGCGTGCCGGTAAATGGCTTGTCGCCGGTGAGGAACTGATAAAGGATGACACCCGCCGAGAACAGGTCTGAACGCCCATCCACGGTCTGTCCCATGAACTGTTCGGGAGACATGTAGGCGGGGGTGCCGAGCACGGCACCGGCCTGCGTCAGGTTGGAGGATTCAATGCGAGCGATACCGAAGTCTGCTACTTTCACGGTACCGTTTTTCAGCAGGATGATGTTCGCCGGTTTGATGTCGCGATGGGTGATGCCGTTCAGGTGGGCGTGACCAAGGGCGGCCAATAACTCTCCCATGATGCGCCCGATTTCGGGCAGCTTGAAACGCTCGTTGTCGTCGAAATAATCCTTCAGTTCGCGGCCTTCGATGAACTCCATGGCGATGAAAGCGGTGCTGCCGCCATTATCCTCAGACTCTTCGCCATACTCGTAAATCGATACGATATTCGGGTGCGACAGGCGCCCGGCTGCTTGTGCTTCGCGTTGGAAGCGGGTGAGAATTTCACCCGCCTCAGAACGGTCGAGCTGTTCACGCTTGACCGTCTTGATGGCGACCCGGCGGGCGATGCCCGGATCCCAACCTTCATAAACCACACCCATCGCTCCGCTACCCAGTTCGCGACGGATCTCATACTTGCCGAGTTTTTGCGGGATGGTCATGGTTGTCTTTCAGCCTATTGCTCGGATTTCTTCTTGCTTGCAGCTGCTTTTTTGGCGGGCGGGGGAGGAGGGGCCGCAGCAGTCTTGTGCTTCGCATCGATTTCCCAGACCAGCGACTGCACCAGGCGTTGCACCATGCCGTCCAGTGTCAGCCCGCCTTGCGCACCCTTGGAAAAGCCCATCACGGAGGATGACTTGGAGCCGACTTCCATTTTCTGTTCGGTATAGCCGGTGGCAACCTGCTCGGTGGTGTTGGCGTTGAGCACCTTGAAGCGCATGCCGATAATCCAGATGCCGGTGCCTTCGTCGGTTTTCACAGAGCCGACGACAGTGCCGGTTGCAGCGCCGCCGCGCCCTCCCGCCAAGATACCGATGAGTTGCCCGGCGGCCTGGCCATCAAATCCTTCATTGGCCTGGGCAACCTGCTCGGCCTTGATGATGTCGAACTTGACGACCCACTTGGTGGTCTTCCACTTGCCCCTTTGCAGCACCTTGCGCGCCGCATTCGGGTCGCCCATCGTATAGGCCAGCTGGAATTCCTGCATCAGCGGGCCCATGTCGGAACGCTCCAGCACCCCGAAGTTGGCATTCGACAATTCAAGTTCGACAAAATCGGCGATGTTGTTGGAGCTGAATTTTTGTGTGAAGGTCGCGTTGTTGCTCTTGATCTCGCCGGGGATGACGACCAGGTTGGGCCCACGCATGCCGACGTTCTCATAAACAACCGGCTTGTACATCGCCTTGTCGGCCATCTCGTTGGCGGTTTTCGAGCTGTCCGAGCCGGCGGTCGGCGAAGGATTGTTCGCGTCCTCGGGTCGGGAGGGATTGGATTGCATGCAGCCCGCCGTCAGCAGGCTCGTCAGCAGGGCGACGAGCGCCAGACGCTTGGGTGTGTAAACCATCGGTGAATCCCCTTCGAAGTAAATGGTGAGCTGATTATTTGTGTTTCGAATCGATTTCCCAGACCAGCTTCTGGACCAGGCGCTGCACCATTCCGTCGAGCGTCAGCCCGCCTTGCGCACTTGAGGATACGCCCAGGACCGAGGTTCCTTTCGCGCCGACTTCCATCTTTTCTTCGGTATAGCCGTTGGCGACCTGTTCGGTGGTATTGGCATCCATGATCTTGTAGCGCATGCCGATGATCCAGACGCCGGTCGTTTCACCGGTCTGGATGGAGCCCGCCGCCACGCCGCCCGCTGCACCGCCACGCCCGCCGCCGAGTATGGAGATCAACCCGCCGATGGCGCGACCATCAAAACCTTCCTGTGCGCTGGCGACTTGCTCGGCCTTGATGACGTCAAATCTCACCACCCATTTGGTGGTTTTCATCTTGCCCTTTTGCAACACCTTGCGCGCGGCATTCGGGTCACCCATCGTGTAGGCGATCTGGAACTCGTTCATTAGCGGGCCCATATCCGAACGCTCGAGAATGCCGAAATTCGCCTTGCCGAGTTCCAGTTCGCCGAAATCGGCGATGTTGTTGGAGCTGAATTTCTGGGTGAAGGTTGCGTTGTTGCTCTTGATCTCGCCCGGGATGACGACCAACATTGGCCCGCGCTTGCCGGCATTGGCATACTGGACTTCCTTGTACATGCCTTTGTCGGCCATCGCGTTGGCTTTTTGCGAGGTGTCCGAACCGGCGGTGGCCGAGGGGTTTTCGAAAACCGGCTGGGCAAAGGCCGAGGTGAAAAAACCGGCGGCGACGAAACCGGAAATGGCACAAGCCATGAAGAAGCGTTTGGTAGTCATGTGGAAACCCCTTGAAAGATTGCAGATCGCGAATTATTTCTTTTCGGCGCAATAGCCGTTCACGAGCCGGCGCACGACGCCATCCGCCTGCTCGTTGATAAGCGTCGCCGCCATGCTGACCGTATCGCTACCCGAGTAGGAATCGGAACTGGCGCTGGCCTCGGAAATGTAACGGCCATTGGCACCGACGAGCGTAAAGCCCATGTTGATATAGACCTCATCGATCCCGAGCATCCGGTTGACACCGCGTCGCGAGCTGATGACGCCGCGTAGCGTCATGCTGGCGCCGTGCTTTTGTGCGGCTTGCAGCGCGGCATCGGGATCATTGCGGAAGTGCGCATCGATTTCGGCTTGCGCTACCTGCTTGCGGATATCTTCCTGGCTCATGGTGCGCATGCCGTATTTCTGCAGGCGCCGGTCGATGCCCTGAAAGTGCATGCCGTAGCGTCCCTGATCGGCATTGAAGCCATTGTTGCCGCGTTCCGCCACCAGCACCATGACTTTTTCTTTTTGCAGTCGCTCCTTGCAGACAGCGGAAACAGCCGGCCCGCCCGAACCCGGTCGCGGGGCTGCGGCTGCCTTGTCCTTGGCTTCTTCTTCGGCGAAACTGAAGGCATGGGCCATCAGGGGGATGCTCAGGCCGATGGCGAGGGCAATCAGGCGGGGGCGAATTTTCAACACGAAGTAGCCTCGAAAAATAGGATTAGCAGCGAATTCTGACAAAAAAACCGCCTTGCCTCAATGGTTAAGTCGTTGCCAATCCAGGTCTTCAATAGCCGGGCAGAGAATACGAGCACTGTTTTTGGCAAAGCATGTAGTTGTAATTCCGCTTCTGGCAATCCTTCATACACTGGTGATCGGACACTTTTGGCAGAGGTTGCCTGCGCTGTCCGCCCTGCTCAACCTGGTCGAAGGCGGGGTTCCTCGGCATGCCGGGCTGATCCATCATGCTGCCCCGGTTTGGACGGCTCTCGCACATCGAAATGCAATAGTTGCGGTCAAACCCCTGGTTGCCCCGGCTATAGCAGTCCTGCACGCAGGCAACATCCTGACCTGCTTGGGCATTCAGCGCGACAAAAAGAATGGCGCACAACATCGGCAAATACTTCATCGGAAGAGCCCTCCACAGGTCGGTTTGACAAGCTGGAAGGGTATCCGACTTTTCTCCATTTGTGCGTTTACTCTTGACCGTACGCACCGTTGCAGTAAGGTTGCGGTTTTTCCAATAACTATCCCTGGGAGGGAAGCATGAGCCAGACACGTATCGTCCTTGACGAATCCGAAATTCCGACCCACTGGTACAACATTGCCGCTGACTTGAAGAATCCGCCGGCGCCCCCGCTGGGCCCGGACGGCAAGCCGGTCGGCCCCGAGCAGATGTTGGCGATCTTTCCCGGCCCGGTGCTGGAACAGGAAATGTCAGCCGAGCGCTGGATCAAGATTCCCGATGAAGTGCGCAAAGTGTATGCGCTGTGGCGCCCCAGTCCGCTGTGTCGTGCCGAGCGGCTGGAGCAGATGCTCGGTACGCCGGCGAAGATTTTCTACAAGTACGAAGGCGTTTCGCCAGCCGGTTCGCACAAGCCGAACTCCGCTGTGCCGCAGGCCTATCTGAACAAGATCGGCGGCACCAAACGGTTGGTGACCGAGACCGGCGCCGGTCAGTGGGGTTCATCGCTTTCCTTTGCCGGTCAGATGTTCGGTCTGCCGGTACGCGTATACATGGTCAAGGTCAGCTACGACCAGAAGCCCTATCGCCGCCTGATGATGCAAACCTGGGGCGGTGAAGTGGTTGCCAGCCCGTCGAACCTGACCAAGACCGGCCGCGATTTGCTGGCCCAGGATCCGAACAATCCCGGCAGCCTCGGCATCGCGATTTCAGAGGCGGTCGAGGAGGTGATCAATACCCCGGGCAGCAAGTACGCACTGGGTTCCGTGCTCAACCACGTACTGCTGCACCAGACCATCATCGGCCAGGAAGCCAAGAAACAGTTCGAAAAGTTCGGCGAATACCCGGACATGATCTTTGCGCCTTGTGGTGGTGGCTGCAACTTTGCGGGCGTCAGTTTTCCCTTCCTAGGCGATGCGGCAGCCGGCGACAAGCGCGCGCAAAAAATTCGCTTTGTGGCGGTCGAGCCGGCTTCGTGTCCGACGCTGACCAAGGGTGTGTATGCCTACGACTACGGCGATTCCTCCGGTTTCACGCCGCTGATGAAGATGTACACGCTGGGCCACGACTTCATGCCACCCGGCATCCACGCGGGGGGTCTGCGCTATCACGGCGATTCGCCGCTGATCTCGCAGCTATATCACGAGAAGCTCATCGAGGCCGTCGCCGTGCCACAGAATGCCACCTTCGAGGCCGGTGTGATGTTCGCCAAGGCAGAGGGCATCATCCCGGCTCCCGAGTCGTCCCATGCCATTCGTGCGTGCATTGATGAGGCCTTGCGCTGCAAGGCGAGCGGCGAGCCGAAGACACTTTTCTTCAATCTTTCCGGCCACGGTCACTTCGACATGGCGTCCTACGAAAGCTATTTCGCCGGCAAGCTCGAGGACTTCGAGTACCCCGCCGAGGCGATCCAGGCCTCACTGGCGCACTTGCCGAAGGTCGGCTAACGGCATATGCGGCTCACGTTCTGGATTCTTCTGCTCGTCAATCTGGTACTTTTTTTCTGGAGCCAGGGCTATCTTGGCGAGCATGACAAGGCACGTGAGCCGCAGCGCACGGCGCGACAGGTTGCCCCCGAGAAATTGCGGGTTCTGCCGGTCGAAGTCCCTCCCCCGATTGTTTGCAAACGTATCGAAGGCCTGACCGAGGCAGAAATCGATGTGATCAAGGGCGGTGTGGCATCAGCGCCGGATTGGCAAAGCAGCATTGTTCCCACGAAGCTTGTCCCCGCTTTCCTGGTGGTGATTCCAAACTTTCCGGATCGGGCGGCGGCAGACAAGAAAAAATCCGAGCTGCGCAAATCCGACATCAAGGAAATCCAGGTGGTCGAGGATACCGAACTGGGGCCGTTTGCCCTGTCGATGGGCATGTTTCGCAACCAATCGGCCGCCGAGCAGCTCATGCAGACGCTGTCGCGCAAGAACGTGCATGCGTTGCGCATGACCAAACGCGAGGTTCCGCCGGAGAAGCTGACCCTCGATCTACGTGCCCCGGCCAACCTGATGGCTGCCAAGTTGCCTGAATTGATGGCCACACTTCCAAACGCCAGTCAGGCAGATTGTCCCGATCAATGAGTCCTCAATGACTCTCGTGGTCGGGCTCACCGGCGGTATCGGCAGTGGCAAGAGTGCAGCTGCCGACTGTTTCGCCGCGCAGGGTGCCGTGATCGTGGATGCCGATGCCATTGCGCACCAACTGACATCCGTCGGTGGCTGTGCCATCGAGCCCATCCGTGCCGCCTTTGGCGCAGAAATGCTGACGTCGGACGGTGCCCTTGATCGTGGCGCAATGCGCCAACGTGCTTTCGCCGATCCCGCCGTGCGGGCGCGTCTTGAAGCACTGCTCCATCCGCTGATTCGCGCTGAAAGTGAAAGTCGCTTGCGCCGTCCCGCCAACGCCGACTTTCCCTATGTCGTGCTGGTGGTGCCACTGCTGGTCGAAACAGGTGGCTATCGCGAACGTGTCAATCGCATTTGCGTGGTGGATTGCCCTGATGAAATCCGTATCGCCCGTGTCATGGCGCGCAGCGGACTGGCGCGGCAGGATGTGCTGGCCATCATGGCAGCACAGGCCAGCCGTGCTACCCGCCTGGCTGCGGCGGATGATGTCATCGACAATGCGGGAAGTTTGGCTGAACTGGCGGCGAAAGTTGCCAAATTGCATGGGCTTTACCTCAAAAAAGCCGCCCTCAACTCGGCGGCAGAGTAAAAAATGCGCTTTAATTCAGAACTTGGGGCGGTTTAGGGGTGAGATCGAGTTGAGAAATGCCGCCAAATCGTTCAGAATTTTGAAAATTTACCATCGGGCCGGGATGTGATTACCTACGAGTATCCGCTTAGCGAGCGCATCCGCACTCTGTTGCGGCTCGAAGATTTGTTCGAGAAGATGCTCTATTTCGTGGATACGGAAGGTTCCACAGAGCACCATGTCGCCCTGGTCACGCTGTTCGACATCCTGGAAATTGCCAGCCGCGCCGACCTGAAGTTCGATCTGGTGCAGGAACTTGAGCGGCAGCGCCAGATCCTGCTTTCCTTCCGCAATAATCCAGATATTTCAGAAGAAGCGCTTTCCGGCGCGCTGTACGAAATCGAGCAGTCCTCGGCGGCACTGCTGGCCATGCAAGGCAAAACCGGCCAGTATCTGCGTGAAAACGAGTGGCTGATGAGCATCCGCAACCGCGTCGGCATTCCGGGCGGCGTCTGCGAGTTCGATCTGCCTGCTTACCATTTCTGGCTCAACCGCGATCCGGCGCATCGCCGAAGTGATCTCACGGGTTGGGTCGGCCCGCTACTGCCAATCCGCTCCTGCATCGCCATCGTCCTGCGTCTGCTGCGCTCTTCCGGCCGCGCTGAACATCAGGTGGCGCCACACGGTGCTTTTCAGCAGATGCTTTCCGGACGCACCTCCCAGTTGATCCGTTTGCGCCTGTCCGGCAACCAGGCCGCCGTCCCCGAAATCAGCGCCAACAAATACGCCCTCAATATCCGCTTTACCGTGCCGGATACCGACATGCGCCCCAAGCAGTCGGACGCGGATGTCGCATTCGAGCTCACCTACTGCAACCTGTAATTCGCTGTATGGTTGAGCGTATCGTTACTTGTCCAAATTGCGCTGCGCAGGTGACGTGGGGGCCGCAGAGCCCGTTCCGACCCTTCTGCTCCGAGCGTTGCCGGCAAATCGACTTGGGTGTGTGGGCAAGTGATGGTTATTGCGTCCCAGGCAATGCGCCGCCGGACGACTTCAGCGCCCCGGATTTTTCGCCCACGTCCCGCGAATAGCCGCGATGCCTTGCGCGCCATGGCTTTCTGCTGTGGCGATATCTTCCGGTGTCAGCCCCGTTTTGCCGAGCACGTTGCCAGCCCACCCGCGAAAAAGCCGCGCAAGTGCAAACCTGCCGCCCCGTCCCCGCAATGCGCTATCATATAATCCATTGGATTAGACAATGCAAACCGTCGCCGAAACCACGATATACCTGCGCTACGCCGAAAAGCTGCTGACCGATGGCGAGCGTATGGACGTTGTTTCCTACCTGGCGGCGCATCCGAAAGCCGGCGACCTGATGGAAGGAACTGGCGGCGTGCGGAAACTGCGCTGGGCAAGGGCCGGCAAAGGCAAGAGCGGCGGCGTGCGGGTTATCTACTACGTCCATAGCGATTCGATGCCGCTTTACCTGTTGACTGTGTTTGCGAAAGGCGACCAGGCAAATCTGAGCAAGGAGGAGCGCAACGATTTGGCGTACTTGGTGGAAGTGTTGGTGGGTTATTGGCTGGGGGATTGAATTATGGGCAAAGCATTCGAGAGCATCAAGGCGGGATTAACGGAAGCGATAGCGCATGCCAAAGGCGAAAAGGCCGGCGCGGGAGTGCGAGTCTATCGGCCGCATGCCGTCGACGTACGGGAACTCCGCCAGCGTGTCGGCATGACGCAGGAGCAATTTGCCGCCCGTTTCGGGTTTTCCGTGGCGACGCTGCGGCACTGGGAACGCGGCGACCGCGCCCCGGCCGGGCCTGCGCTTGTCCTGTTGAATGTCATTGCCAAGGATCACAAGTCAGTTATGCGCGCGCTGGCGACACCGGCTAGTGAGCGGATCCCGGCATGATGGCAATCAAACGCGACCCCAAGCGCCGGCCGGCGCACCCCGGCGCGATCCTGCGGGAGGATGTATTACCCGCCTTGCGCCTGATGCAAACCGAATGCGCGCACCGGCTAGGCGTGTCCCGCCTGACGGTTTCCGATCTGCTCCACGAAAAGCGCGGCGTGTCGCCGGATATGGCGTTGCGCCTGGGGCGCATGCTGGGCAATGGCCCCGGCATCTGGCTCCGCATGCAACAGGCACTTGACTTGTGGGATCTGGAAAACACCAAGGCGCGTGATTACGCTGCGATTGAGCGGATCGCCGCCTGATCGTGGACAAAGGTTGCCGCGCTTGATAGCCGATTAGCTTGCGCGCGTCAAACGCGGAACTTGAACGCCGATAGATACCTGGATTGCGAAAGAATGGGTGTTAGCAGCCTGTAGCGCCATTTCTATACGTAGAATTGCAGGGCGCTGTTAATCCAGTTGCAGCATGCACCACGTTTGAAGTGGCAATCAGCGCGCTTAGATATGTTCGGTTGCTAGGTTTTTAGCAGGGTCTCGATCTCGGCCGGCGGTAGCGGCCGGCTGAACAGGTAGCCCTGGATTTCCTCGCAACCCTCGGCCCGCAGGAAGGCGAGTTGCTCCTTTTTCTCGACACCTTCGGCGACGATGCCCAGCCGCAGGCTGCGCGCCATTTGGATGATGGCACGCACGATGGCCTCGTCGTCGGGGTCGTTGCCGACGTCGCGAACGAAGCTCTGGTCGATCTTGAGTTTGTCGACGGCGAAGCGTTTGAGATAGGCCAGCGAAGAGTAGCCGGTGCCGAAATCGTCGATCGACAGCATGACACCGAGCGCCTTGAGCCGGCGCACGGTGTCTAGCGCGTTGTCGACATCCTGCAGCAGGATCGACTCAGTCAGTTCGAGCTCGAGCAGGCCGGCGGGCAGCCCGGTCTGGTCGAGCACCTCGGCGATGGTCTCGACCAGGCGGCCACGGCGGAACTGCAGCGCTGAGAGGTTGACCGACACGGGCGGCGGCACCCGCCCCGCCGCCCGCCAGGCTTCGACCTGGCGGCAGGCGGTATCGAGCACCCAACGACCGATGGGCACGATCAGTCCGCAATCCTCGGCCACCGGGATGAAGCGGCCAGGCGCGACTTCGCCGACCTCGGGATCGTTCCAGCGCAGTAGCGCCTCGAGGCCGGTAATACGGCGGCCATCGATGTCGTACTTGGGCTGGTAGGCGAGGCGGAATTCGGCGCGGCCCAGCGCCTGGTGCAGGCGGTTTTGCAGCAGCAGGTGTTCGCGCACCTGGTCGTTCATCTTCTGGTCGAAAAAACGATAGGTGTTGCGCCCGGCCGCCTTGGCCGTGTACATCGCGGCATCGGCACGCTGCAGCAGGGTGTCGAAGTTCTGGCCGTCATCGGGGAAGAGGGCGATGCCGATGCTGCCAGCCGTGGTGATGGCGTGGCCGTTGACGAGAACGGGCTCGGCCATGCGCAGCAGAATCTCGCCGGCGACGCGCTCCGCCGTGGCCGGGTCGGGAATGTCGTTGAGCAGGATGATGAACTCGTCGCCACCCTGCCGGCTCATGGTGTCGGTGTCGCGCACGCACTCCGCGAGGCGGGATACCACGGCCTTGAGCAGCTCGTCGCCGGCGGCATGGCCGAGCGTGTCGTTGATCGCCTTGAAGTTGTCGAGGTCGAGAAAAAGCATGCCGATCAGTGCGTGGCGACGTTCGGCGGAGGCCCGGGCCTGCTCGAAGCGGTCGCGCAGCAGCACGCGGTTGGGAAGCCCGGTGAGTGCGTCATGATGGGCCAGGAACTCGATGCGCGCCTCGGCCTGTTTGCGTTCCGTGATGTCGCGCATGGTGGCGATGATGTGCATCTCGCCGCCGATGCTGGCAGTAGTGAGCTTGACCTCGGCATCGAAAAGGCTGCCGTCGGTACGCTGGTGGCGCCATTCGAGGAACGGCTCCTCGCCGGCGAGGGTGTGTCTTATGTGCTCCATCGCCGCTAGCGCCGACGGCGTGCCGTCAGCCTGCCGCTCGGGGCAGAAATCGACGATGTTGCGCCCGAGCATTTCCTTGCGGTCGCTGCGGAAGATGCGCAGCACCGAGTCGTTGCAGTCGACGATCAGCGGCCCGCGGGTCACGAAGATGCCATCGCCGGAGTTCTCGAACAGGGCGCGATAGCGCGCCTCGCTCTCGCGCTGCGCCTGCTCGGCGCGGTCGAGTTCGGTCAAATCGATATCGAGGCAGAACAGCGTCGCGCCGTTGTCGGGGGTATCGACCACGGTGTGGCTTGAATACACCGGGACGGTACTGCCGTCCTTGCGCAGCAGCTCGAGGCGCCCTGCGGGGATACCCTGCTTGTGATCGAACATCCAGTGCACGGCACCCCTGACCTCGGCGTGAGCCTCGGGCGGAATGATCAGGTCGAGCAGGTTGCCGCCGATGGCTTCGGCGGCACTGTAGCCGTAGACTTTTTCCGAGGCATGGTTCCAGTAGGTCACCGTGCCGTCGGGGGCGTAGCCCTGGATCGCCAGTGCATCGGCATTCTCGAACACGCCGCGGAAGCGCGCCTCGCTGGCGCGCAAGGCGCTTTCCGCTACCTTGCGCTCGCTGATGTCGACGAAGGTGACGACGGCGCCGACGAGTTCGCCGTCGCGGTACATGGGGTGCGACCAGTATTCGACCGGGAAGCTGCTGCCGTCGGCGCGCCAATGCACCTCGTCTTCGATATGGGTGCTCCTGCCTTCGAGTGTGGAGTGCCGCACGTGGCATTGCTCCTTCGGGTAGGGCCGGCCGTCGGGATAGGTATGGTGGATCAGGGCATGGATACCCTTGCCGACCAGATCCTCCTCGTGCGTGTAGCCGAGCATGCGCAGGCAGGCCTTGTTCACGAAGGTGCAGGCGCCCTTGGTGTCGGCGCCGTAGATCGCCTCGGCCGCCGAATCGAGGATCAGCCGCAGCTGTTCCTGGCTGTCCCGCAGCGCCGCCTCGGCCTGGTGCTGGGCTGTAACGTCCTGACAAGCGCCGTTGAGGCGATGTACGCCCGTTCCTGCGGGGTCGTCCTCGACGTGGGCATAGCTGCGCAGCCAGTGCAGCGTACCGTCGGCGTGGGTGATGCGCACGGTGAAGTCGCTCGACTTCCCGGGCATGAGCTGTGTGATGTTGCGCTCGAATAGCGGCTGGTCATCCGCCACCACTGAGCAGCGCCAGCAGCCGCGGGCTATCAGCACCTCATTGCTGAAGCCGAACACGTCCTCTGCGTTGCCACCGCACCAGTCGATGTGAAACAGGCCGTCGTTCCCGCGGTAGCAGGAAAAGATGACGTCGCTGGTGAGCGTGCTGATGCGCCGGTAGCGCTCCTCGTTACTGCGCAGGGCCGATTCCGCCTGCCGCCGGATCAGCTCTGTGCTGGCGCGGGCGGCCAGAATGCGCATGCCGGCCTCGATGGTCTTCGAATAGGGCATCGGCTGCCGGGCCACCAGCACGATGAGACCGACCACGCGGCCGGCACCGTCGAGTATCGGTTCGCCGATGTAGGCTTGGGCGTGGAGCGCCACCAGGTCCGGATCACGCGGGAACATGGTCTGTACGTGGTCGCCGTAGCACTTGCGCGCCTGCTGCAGCACGTTCTCGCAGGGCGTCCCGGTCAGCGCGTAGACATAGCCGGGCTCGAGCAGTTGGCCATCCGACCAGGCGGCGATGATGCGCACCTGGCTCGGGTCCGGCTCCAGCAGCGCGATGTGCACGTAATCGACGCTGAAGGTTTCGGCGGCGAACCTGACTAGCGCATCGAAACAGCCGACTCCATGATGCTGCGAAACGAAGCCTGCGGTTGTCATCAGAGTCGCTTCGAGTGTGCGGTGCTCGCTGATGTTGCGGGCAATGCCGAGCACACCGACCAGATGTCCCCCGCTATCGAGTATCGGGGTCTTGACGGTTTCGAAGAGGCCGCGATAACCGTCGACGGCGAAGGTCAGCCACTCCTCGTTGCTCGTGGGCTTACCTGCCTCTGCCGCCTCGCGATCCTTTTGTCGAAAGAAATCGGCCTGCTCGCGCGCGACGAAATCATAGTCGGTCTTGCCGATGATGTCCGCTTCCCTGGCCCCGTACAGGCGCTCGAAGGTCGGGTTGCAGGCGAGATAGACACCCTCCGGATCCTTGACCCAGACAAGGTCGGGAATGGCCTGCAGCACCGTGCGCAGCATGGCGAAGCGGTCAGGCCCGGAAGTGGTTGTCTTGTCCATGGGGATGTGGTCGGCTGATCGGCACCCTGCGGGTCGCGAACATTTCCTTCAGGCTAAAGTGGACAAACTGGGCCCGATTCTAGTGCTGTTACTTGGGGGCTGCATAGTCCGTTCCGTCCACGTCCCGCGAATAGCCGCGATGCCTTGCGCGCCATGGCTTTCAGCTGTGGCGATATCTTCCGGTGTCAGCCCGCCTATCGCATACACCGGTAGTGGCAATCCGGCGATCAGTTGGCCGAAGCTTGGCCAACCCATGCCGTGCTGATCCGGGTGAGAAGTCGTCGGCTTGACGGCGCCGAGCACGACAAAGTCGAGCCCCAATCTTGCGGCGTGTTCCAGTTCGCTCCGGTCGTGACACGACGCAGCGACCAGGGCCATTTCCGGGCGAGTCCTGAGCGCCATCAGCTGGCGAGCGCTCAGGTGCACGCCATCGGCGCCGACGGCGCTGGCCAGGTCCAGATCGCCATTCACCAGTACGCGTGCGCCGTGCGCATGGCTGCGCTTGACAGCCGCTAAGGCAAAGGCATGGCGTTCCGGCGCAGGCAGAGAGCTTTCGCGCAGTTGCACCAGCCGCAAGCCACGCTGCAGCGCACTCTCCAGCGCATCCAACTGCGCATGGATGCCAATCTGCCAGGCGTGAGTAATGCCGTAGAGGTCAGGTAACTGGAGCGCCGCCAATACCGGCGCATTGGCGGGCAGCATGGGCGTAACGGTCAGTTCGCCGGGGCGCTGCCAGATCAGCGCGGCATGCACATGGTCATGCAGTTCGCCGTGCCAACGGGTGACACGAAAGAAGTACAGGCGCACATGGGCATGTGCATAGACATGCTCGCGGACGATCCATGGCGTTGCCTCTATCACCTCGATTGCCAGTTCTTCATGGAGCTCGCGGATCAGCGCATCACGCGGCGATTCACCGGACTCGATCTTGCCGCCGGGGAATTCCCAGTAGCCGGGATAGAAGGTATCGGCGGCACGCTGGCCGAGCAGAAAACTACCGTCTTCACGCAGGATAACGGCAGCGGCGACCCCGGTGATCTTCTTCATTTCCCCGCGTGCCGACCCGCATAGTCACGGGCGAACTGCCAAGCCACGCGGCCGGAACGGCTGCCACGTTGCATGGCCCATTGCAGTGCTTCTTGACGCCAATCAGGCCGTCCCGCCAGCACCGATTTTTCAGCCACGCCGAACTGGTGCAGCCAATGCATGCAGATGTCCAGGTAATGGTCCTGGTCGAAAGGATAGAACGAGAGCCAGAGGCCGAAGCGTTCCGAGAGCGAAATCTTTTCTTCGGTGGTCTCGCCCGGGTGAATTTCGCCGTCTGCCGTGTGCGTGACCTCGAGGTTTTCGGCCATGCGCTCGGGCATCAGGTGACGGCGGTTGGAGGTGGCGTAGATCAGCAAGTTCTCGGGTGTGCCGGCGATGGAGCCGTCGAGGGCGCTTTTCAGCGCCTTGTAACCGGGCTCGGAGGCTTCGAAAGAGAGATCGTCGCAAAACACGATGAAACGTTCCGGGCGGTCGGCGACGAGGTCGATGATCTCCGGCAAGCCGATGAGATCGTTGCGATCGACCTCGATCAGGCGCAAGCCGCGCCGGCCAAATTTGGTCAGCACGCCTTTGACGAGCGAAGATTTACCGGTACCGCGCGCACCGGTGAGCAAC
>JAABQX010000022.1 GCA_011391215.1 Rhodocyclaceae bacterium | reverse complement strand
GGGACCTCGACTCCCATTAACGGTTCGCTGCCGCACCCAGCGGGTAGTGGCGGCAATGCCGGGAGCGGGGTCAACACGACGAGCCAGGTGCAAACCAGTTCAAATACCGACTTCTGGAAGGATTTGAAAGAAGCGCTGGATGTCATCGTTCCCAAACCCGGTACCACGGTGGTCAACCATATTTCCGGCGTAGTGCTGGTGCACGGTTTGCCCAGTCAGCTGCGCTCCGTCGAGCAGTATCTGCGAGCAACCCAGCTGATGGTCGAACGCCAGGTGATGCTCGAGGCCAAGATCCTCGATGTGCAACTGTCGGAAAAGTTTCAAAACGGCATCAACTGGGCCTCGTTTCATGGCAACGATAGCCGGATAAGCGTAGGCACTGCGGCCTCGGGAACCCTGCTGCAACCAACCGGTGGCAGCTTGCTGAACGGAACGATCGGGGCGATCGGATCGCGGGAAGTCATCGGCACGCCGGGACTGGCTGGTTCGATCGTGGCTACAGCATTGGGCGGCGGGTTTGCCGGCCTGGCGGTACAGACAGCCAACTTCGCCGCGCTGCTGAGCTTTCTCGAAACCCAGGGCACCGTCTCGGTGCTGTCAAGTCCGCGCATCGCGACGATCAACAACCAGAAAGCGGTACTCAAGGTGGGCACCGACGAGCTGTTCGTCACCAACGTGACAACGACGCAGACCAGCACGGTCTCGGGAACGACCGCCACACCGAGTATCACCCTGCAGCCATATTTCTCCGGTATCTCGCTTGATGTGACACCGCAGATCGACGACGAAGGTAACATCATCCTGCATGTCCACCCCGCTATCAGCAAGGTGGAGGAAAAGGAAAAAATCATCAATCTGGGGGACATGGGGACATACACTCTGCCGCTCGCCTCCTCGAACGTCAACGAAACCGACAGCATTGTGCGCGTCCAGGATGGCACCATCGTCGCCATCGGCGGCCTCATGACGCATGGACAAATCACCGACCGCAACGGTCTGGCCGGCACGCTCAATGCGCCCGCCGGCGCGCTGGTCGGCCAGCGCGGTAGTACGATGACCAAGCGCGAACTGGTCGTCCTGCTCAAGCCCACTGTCATCCATGACGACCACAGCTGGGTGAAGGATCTTGAGCAAAGCAGCGAGCGCATGCGCAACATGAGTATGCCCCAGTCGGCCTTCAAGACTCAATAACTGTGTATCTCGCCCACTTCGGCCTGAACCAGATTCCATTCGGTATCACACCTGATACCGAATTCTTTTATCCGAGTACCAGCCATCGCGAAGGTCTCAACCTGCTGCATTTGGCACTGGAAAGCGGGGACGGATTCATCAAGGTAGTTGGCGAGGTGGGTACCGGAAAAACCATCTTGTGCCGCAATTTTCTTTCCGAGCTCGGGGAAAACTGGAAGGCTGCCTATATTCCGAATCCACAGATGGAGCCGCGCGAACTGCTGCAGGAGGTGGCCGACGATCTGGATACGGCGACGGGCAAGCGCGACCCCGCCCACGTAATCAAACGCATCAACCTGCGGCTGATCGATTTGGCGCGCGCCGGCAAGAAAGTCGTGCTGTGCATTGATGAAGCGCAGACCATGCCACGGCTGACGCTCGAAAGCCTGCGCTTGTTGTCGAACCTCGAGACGGAGAAGAGCAAGCTATTGCACATCATCTTGTTCGGCCAGCCCGAGTTGGACGACATGCTCTCTGCCCATTCGGCCCGGCAGCTTAAGCAGCGCATTGTTTTCCATTATCAGTTGCGGCACCTCAATGCTGACGAAGTAATCAAGTATGTCGAGCAGCGCCTGCGCGTAGCCGGTTGTAGCGGCGATTCGCTATTCTCGCCGGCGGCCCTGCACGCCCTGTATCGCCACGCCGAGGGTACGCCGCGCCTGGTGAATGTCCTTGCCCACAAGGCTCTGATCGTCGCTTTTGGAGAAGGACGCATGCAAGTGGAAAAACACCACGTCAAGTCGGCTGCCAAGGATACGGAAGGTGCTTTTAAACCGTCCTGGTGGCCATGGCAAATAAAGTTACCCGGCGTGAGAGATAGATAGTGAGCGTCATCAACCAGATGTTGCGCGACCTGGATGCGCGCCAGGCCAGCAAGCAGGAGCGTGATGCCCTGCCAACAAAGTTGCGTAACCTGCCGCCGCTGCAGGCAGTCCAGTCGAGTGCATGGCGCTTGCTGGTGGGTGGCATGGTGGTCGGCGTAGCGATTGCCTGGGTGACCTGGGTCGTGGTGAGCCGGGTTTCCGCGCCTACCGCAGCCCTGACAATTGCACCCACTCCTGAGGCTGCTTCTGTTCCGGCCATGGTTGTTAAAGACGAAAGCGCAACAGCGTTGTCGCCTGCTGAACTTGGCGAAATGAAAATTTCCACCTTGCTCGGCCGCGCGAAAGTACCCGAGTCAAGCAGCAGTCCAGTGGTGCAGCAGCAGACCCAAACTCTGGTAAAGACTCCTGAATCTACGCCGGTGAAGGCCATCACCAGGGCGCCGCGTGCTGCGGATCCGGTTACAGCAGCAACAGAGCATTCTGCGAGCATCGACAAGCAGGCGAAAAACGGTCAGACACGCGAATTGGCCGAGGCTGAATATCGCAAGGGCATGCAGGCGATCAAATATGGCGACAATGCCGCCGCCATGCAGTCTTTGCGGCGTACCCTCGAACTCGATCCCGAACTGGTCAAAGCGCGCCAGGCCTTGCTGTCGCTGCTGGTGAGCGGCAAGCAGTGGGCCGAAGCGCAGCAAGTGGTGCAGAGCGGTTTGGCGCTTGATCCGGCAAAGAGCGGCTGGGCGCTGATACTCGCACGGCTGCACTTCGAGTTGGGCGATACCCCGGCTGCGCTTGAAACCCTCGAGCATTACGCCGCACATGCCGGCAGGGATGCCGACTACCAAGGATTTTTCGCCTATCTGCTGCAAAAGCAGCAACACCCGGCCGAGGCGGCGGAACGCTTCAAGGCGGCGCTGGCCTTGCGCCCAGCGGAAGGGCGCTGGTGGTTCGGTCTTGGCTTGGCGCTGGAGGGCGCAGGCAAGCGCAGCGAGGCAAAAGAGGCGTATGCCAAAGCGCGAGAAATCGGCAACCTGCCGCCCGACATGGCGCAAGTCATCGAGGAAAGACTCAGGTAATCCGCCTTACGGCACGTGCAGCAATCCAGTTGATGACCCGCGCCGCACCATGGTCCTTGAGCGTTTGGGCGACGGCATCGAGGGTGGCGCCGGTGGTCATCACATCATCGACGACGATGACCGTCTGGCCCGAAAATTCCCGGCAACATTCGAAGGCATGACGCACGTTGTTCTTGCGCGCGCGCCAGGGCAGCAGGCTCTGCGGCACGGTTTCGCGCACCCGGACGAGGCAGGATATATCCAGCGGCAGGTGTAGCGCACGGGCCAGCGGGCGGGCTATTTCCAGCGCCTGGTTGAAACCGCGTTCCCTGAGCCGCTGTCGAGATAGCGGCACTGGCACGATCACGTTGCCAACGGGGGACATGCCGGCCAGCAGGCAGGCTGCGAAAAAGTCGGCGCTGGCGAGACGGCGGCCAAAAGCGTGATGACCGAACTTGAGATTCAGCACCATGCGGTCGACCGGAAAGGCATAGCACAGTACGGCATGGGTAGCGTCGTAAGCTGGCGGCAACTTGAGGCAGGCGCCACAGGCGGGGGCGGGGGCGCCGAGCGGCGCAGCGCAAATCGGGCAGACGTGTGCAGGTAGGCGCGGCAGGTCGCCGCTGCAGGCGGAACAAAGCGCTGCTGTGGTTTGGGTACCGCAGAGCAGGCAAGTGCGCGGCAGCAACACAGCAAGGAGCGGGTCGAGGAATGCAAAAATTGACAAGGGGTAAGGCATTGCGGATGATCGGACGATGAAGCTGCGTGATGAATTTTCTCGTAAGGCCACATCTTATGACAGTGCCGCCGTGCTGGCGCGCGAAGTCGGCAAGCGTCTGGCCGAACGCATCGACCTGGTGCGGCTGGTGCCGCGCCGGGTCGCCGACATTGGCTGTGCCACGGGCGACGGCGTACGCGAGTTGCAGC
Organism: Rhodocyclaceae bacterium; assembly: GCA_011391215.1. Lineage (GTDB taxonomy): Bacteria > Pseudomonadota > Gammaproteobacteria > Burkholderiales > Rhodocyclaceae > Sulfuricystis. Next base: position 26,730 of record JAABQX010000022.1, on the reverse strand, counting down.
GTCGCTATCCCGATGCCTTGCCCCTGGCGGTGGATTTCGCGCGACCGATGCTGCAGGCGGTCGCCGCGCAAAGCACCTGGCTGGAGCGGCTGCGCAGTCGCGCACCGCGTTGCGTGAATGCCGACGTGCTCAGCCTGCCACTCGCCAATGACAGTCTCGATCTCGTCTGGTCAAATCTAATGCTGCACTGGCTAACGGACCTGCGGCCGGCATTTGCCGAAATGCAGCGCGTGTTGGCCGCAGGCGGCCTGCTGCAGTTCGCCATGCTGGGGCCGGATACGCTGAAGGAATTGCGCACCCTGGGTGCCCCGATCGCCAATTTCAGTGACATGCACGACATCGGCGACATGCTCGTCGCGGCTGGCTTTGCCGATCCGGTGATGGAGATGGAAATGCTGACATTGACTTATGAAACGCCGCGCGGCTTTCTCGCCGACCAGCGCCGGCTCGGTGTGCGCGCGGCCCTGCTCGGCTCACTGGGCTGGCGGCAGTGGCGCAAACTGTTCGCCGCCTGGCAGCGTTTAGATGGCGTGCTGCCGGCGCGCTTCGAGATCATTTACGGTCACGCCTGGAAGGTGATGCCCAAAAAGATGCCTGAGGTGACCACCGACGGCCGCAGCGTCATCCACTTTGACAGGATGGCAAGGAAACCATGAAGTGCGCCAGAAAGATCAAGCCGCGCAACCCGCTGGCGACGGCACCGCTGCTGAAAAAGGGCGGCGCACACGCCCGCAAGGACAAACGTGCCGCGCGTGCCCGGCAGCGGGCCTTACTGCGCGGGCAGATCAACGGCGGGGAGTGACGGAGACAAACAAAAAGGGGTGGCATCGAGCCACCCCTTGCTGTCACTGCTGTCCTGAAGCGCTTGCTCAACGCAGCCCGGCGACGTAGTCGGAGACCGCACGGATTTCCGCATCGGTCATCTTGATAGCGATCATCTGCATCATCCTGTTCGGATCATTAGCGCGCTCGCTGACCCGGAAGGCCTTCAACTGGGCTTCGAGATATTCGGCGAACTGGCCGGAAACGCGCGGGTATTGCGCGGGCAGGCCGGCACCGGCGGGGCCATGGCAGGCAGCACACGCCGGCAAACCTTTGCTGGCATCGCCGGCACGGTAAAGTTTCTGACCCAGCTCAAGGGTGTCACGGCTCTTCATTTCACCACCGGTTTGCTTCTGTGAGGCGAAGTAGGCAGCGAAATCCTTCATCTGATCTTCGGTGTAGGGGGCAATCATGCCGTTCATGATGGCATTGGTGCGCTCCGGTTTTCCTTCAGGCCCACCCTTGAAGTTCTTCATCTGCTTGTAGAGATAAGCAGCATGCTGGCCGGCCAGTTTTGGGTTGGCGGCTGTCTGGCTGTTGCCATCAGGGTTGTGGCAGGCGCCACAAACTGCGGATGCAAGTGGTTGACCTTTGGCGGCATCGCCCTGGTAAGCAGCAGGTTTGGCTGGTTCGTTGGCCTGCGCGATGGCAGCCAGAGTGAGTGCGGCAACGGAAAACATTGTTGTGAACGAAAAGCGGGTCATCGTGAGGCTCCTCGGAGAACAGCTCGAATAACAAACGCGCTATTGTATACCAGCTTGCATTTCTATTGAAATCCCACTTTCGAACCCCGCCCATGCCGCCGTCCCTGTTTCGCCACGCCGTTTTCGAGATTTCTGTCGCCGACCCCAAGACGCTGCCGCAAGCCGGTGGTAGCGAGGTGGCTTTTGCCGGTCGCTCGAATGCTGGCAAATCCTCGGCCATCAACACGCTGGCCGGCCATACGCGTCTGGCTTATGTTTCCAAGACTCCGGGACGCACCCAGCTTATCAACCTGTTTCGCCTGAGAAACGGTGCTGCGCTAGTTGATCTGCCCGGCTATGGATATGCCGATGTACCTCTGGTTGTCCGCCAACAGTGGCAAGGCCTGCTTGAACACTACTTGACGCAGCGCCAGGCGCTGATGGGGCTAGTACTGATCATGGATTCGCGCCGACCGCTTACCGAGCTCGATCGCCAGATGATCGGCTGGTTTGCCACTACCAGCAAGCCGATCCACTGCCTGCTCACCAAGTCGGACAAGCTGACGCGCCAGGAACAGGCCAAAACGCTCGCAGAAACCCGCCGTCTTGTCAGCGCCGACTTTCCGGGCACGCCGTTCTCGGTGCAGCTGTTTTCCAGCCTGAAAAAAACCGGTATGGAAGAGGTGGAGCGGGTGATCGGTAATTGGCTGCACCAGGAAGAGAAAGAGCCCCCGGCCAAAGGGGATAAAGCCGGGGGCTCAAATACCTCGATAAACACCGAGGTACCCGCTCAGGGAGGAAGAACGGGGGACGATTCATCACCATCCAATGAGTATGATAGGTAATCGAGAAAAAAGTTCAAGTATTTTTTGAAAGCCAAGACCATGATTATAAAAGGTGTATTTCCCGGTACGCGGATGCGTCGCATGCGTCGTGACGATTTTTCCCGGCGCCTGATGCGTGAATCCGTGCTGACGCCGAACGATTTCATTTATCCGGTGTTCGTGCTTGAGGGCGCAGGACGTACCGAGCAGGTCGCCTCGATGCCGGGCGTGGCACGGGTCAGCCTTGATCGCCTGCTTCCGGTGGCGGAGCAGGCCATGAAGCTAGGCGTTCCCGCGCTTGCCCTGTTTCCCGTGATCGATGCGGCGCGGAAGAGCGAAAGTGCTGCGGAAGCGTGGAACCCGGATGGGCTGGTGCCCGCCGTGGTAGCGCGCCTTAAGAGTGAATTTCCCGAACTCGGCGTGATCACCGACGTGGCCCTCGATCCCTACACCAGCCACGGCCAGGACGGGCTGATCGATCCGGTTGACCCGACCGGCTACGTGATGAATGATGAAACGCTGGCGGCACTGGCCAAGCAGGCTTTGTGTCATGCGCAGGCCGGCGCAGATGTCGTGGCGCCTTCCGACATGATGGACGGACGCATCGGCGTGATTCGTGCCACGCTGGATGACGCCAAGTTGATCCACACGCGCATCCTCGCGTATTCGGCGAAATATGCCTCGAGCTTCTATGGCCCGTTCCGTGATGCGGTCGGTTCGTCGGGCAATCTCGGCACGGGCAACAAATACACCTATCAGATGGACCCGGCCAACAGCGATGAAGCCTTGCGCGAAGTGGCGCTCGATCTCGATGAGGGAGCCGACATGGTGATGGTCAAGCCCGGCATGCCCTACCTCGATATCGTGCGGCGCGTGAAGGATGAATTCGGTGTGCCGACCTACGCCTATCAGGTGAGCGGCGAATACGCGATGCTGAAAGCCGCTGCCGCGAATGGCTGGCTGAATCACGATGCGGTAATGATGGAGTCCCTGCTGGCCTTCAAGCGCGCCGGCGCCGACGGCATCCTGACTTACTTTGCCCTCAATGCGGCGGAACTGCTGAAAAGGTAAAAGTCGGCGCTGGAAGGACGGCGCTCAGTTTGCCAATAGCGGCCACTGCGCCGCCCAGTGACTGAGAGGATCGTCCTTGAAACCGCTTTTCACGAAACGCTGCAACCGTCCAAGCACATGGCACACCAGCAGGTCGGCGTGAGCCGTGACGTCATGTTCGGCAGGCAGAGCAGCTTGCGCCACGGCGATTTTCAGCGCCTGCTTGAGGGAGGCTTCCAGCCGCTCGAACAACTGGTTGATACGTGCCTGCAAACGCGGGTTTTCATGGACAAGGGCATCGCCGACCATGACGCGGGCGAGTCCGCGATTCTTGCCGGCGAAGCGCAGCGCAGCCGCCACCATCAATTCAACCTGGTGTAGTCCTAGCGACTCCTCGGCGGCTATCTGGCCGACCACGGAAAACAACGCGGTTTCGACGAACTCGATCAAGCCTTCGAACATGCGCGCCTTGCTCGGGAAGTGACGGTACAACGCCGCCTCGGAAACTTCCAGCCGGCCCGCCAGGGCGGCAGTGGTGATTTTTTCGCCGGCCGGGTTTTCCAGCATCGTGGCGATGGTTTGCAAAATCTGGAGCTTGCGCTCGCCGGCCTGAGTCATTTCATGAGTCCAAGTCTGGGAAGTTCGAGCGCAGATTTTATCCGCACATCAACGTAAGTGGGTACTCGCGTCGCGGCGCTCACTTCGACTTGATCAGCGTGCCCACACCCTGGTCGGTAAGAATTTCCAGCAGCAAAGCATGTTCGACGCGGCCGTCAATGATGTGCACGCTGCGCACGCCGCTGCGCGCTGCATCGAGCGCCGAGCTGATCTTTGGCAGCATGCCGCCGGAGAGGGTGCCGTCCTCGACCATCGCGTCGATTTCCTTGGGCGTCACTCCGGTCAGCAATTCGCCTGCCTTGTTGAGTACGCCGGGCGTGTTGGTGAGTAGCACCAGCTTTTCTGCACCGAGCACCTCGGCGATCTTGCCGGCGACCACGTCGGCGTTGATGTTGTAGGTCTCGCCCTGCGGGCCGACGCCGATCGGCGCGATGACGGGGATGAAGTCGCCCTTATCAAGGAAGGAAATCAGCGACGGGTCGATCGAGGTGATTTCGCCGACCGAGCCGATGTCGATCATTTCCTCCGGCTTTTCCTTGTTCTGCAGCATGAGCTTTTTCGCACGGATAAAGTTGCCATCCTGGCCGGTCAGGCCGACGGCCTTGCCGCCGTGCTGGTTGATGAGGTTGACGATCTCCTTATTGACCTGGCCGCCAAGCACCATCTCGACGATGTCCATGGTCTCTTCGTCGGTGACGCGCATGCCCTGGATGAAGGTGCCCTGCTTGCCGACGCGCTTCAGCAGGTCCTCGATCTGCGGGCCGCCACCATGCACGACGACCGGGTTCATGCCGACCAGCTTGAGCAGCACCACGTCGCGCGCGAAGCAGTCCTTCAGCAACGGATCAGTCATGGCGTTGCCGCCATACTTGATCACGATAGTTTTGTCGAAGAAGCGCTTGATGTAAGGCAGGGCTTCGCCGAGGATCTTGGCCTTGGTAATGGCGGGGAGGCTATCGGTGGCTTGAGTGGTCATGGCGGGACAGCAGTAATGAGTGATGGCAGAGATTCTACCGCCGTCCCGCCAGCGCCGACTTTTCCTGGCCCAGCATCAGGATGGCGTCGCGATTGGTCCAGGAAAAGCAGGCCGCTGCCGCCTCATCCCAAGCGACCCAACGCCAGGCACGATGTTCGTCGGGCGCAGTGGTGACGGGCGTGCCGGACGCCACGCAAAGACTGAAGACATGTTCGTCGTTGTGCGTGATGCCTGCCGGATAGCGGTCGCGCCACTCGGCGAAGATTTCGAAGCGGTTGGACAGGTGCCAATCCAGTAGATCAGCACCGTTACAGTTGATGCCGGTTTCCTCGGCAACTTCGCGCGCGGCCGTTTCGCGCAGATTTTCGCTGTGCTCCTGGCTGCCGGTGACCGACTGCCAGTAGCCGGGATGCGCGGCCCGTTCGAGCAGCAAAACCTTGAACTGCGGGTCGTGGATGACCACCAGGACGGAGACTGGCCTTTTCGTTCCGGGCACGGCTGTCAGGCGATATCGCTAAGCCAGTTGATACCGTCGGCCTGCATGTCGACGAAGCACCAGAAAGGGATGCCCTGCTCGCGCCACTCGTTGGCGGCCGTTTCGAAGATTTGCAGCGCCTGGACGAAATCGGCTTCGGCATGGCCGTGGATGCCGTCGCAATGTTCAAGAATGACCAGGTAGCCCTCGGCGGGTTGCCAGCCGAGATCGGCAAGGTAATCGAGCAGTGCGTCCCAGTTATGACCGAATCCGTCGGGGAAAGCCAGCGCTTTGCCGATGGCCAGCAATAGCCCATGCTTGTTGCGAACACCGGAAAGGTTGATACGAAAAACCGCGAAACCGAGTTGCTCGGCAGCGTGGGTCAGGCTTTCCTCGGCATCCAGCGGCATGTGAAAAACACCGGCATGTTCCAGTCTGGAGAGGATGGCTGCGTAAAGGTTGTCGTTCATTCGCGGATTTTCCTGAAACTACGGTAATGGTCGGCGGTGTAGTAGCAATCGATCTGCCGCTGCCCTCCGCAGACGATGCGGCGTGCGCCGCGATGCCTGACGCCGGGCGTGGTTACCGTGTATTCGCGGTAATGGCCGCGCGGCATTGGCGGCAGGAGCTTCTCGTAATTATTGAAAGTAATGCCGTCGCGCTTGTACTGAAACGGCCCACCCTGCGCGATCAGCCGCAGGGTTTCACGTGCCTCGGGCGGGAGGTCGTTTCGCGTGATCTCCTGTGCCTGCGCCAGCCCGAAAATACCGGCCAGCAGCAGGCCAAGACAGAGCCGGATCACTTGCCGACTTCGACCTGGGTCTCGACCTTCTGGCGCAGGCGGATGTGCAGTTCGCGCAACTGCTTCTCGTCGACGTCCGAAGGTGCGTCGGTCAGCAGGCACTGGGCGCGCTGGGTCTTGGGGAAGGCGATGACGTCGCGGATCGACTCGGCACCGGTCATCATCGTGACGATGCGGTCCAGGCCGAAGGCCAGGCCGCCGTGGGGCGGCGCGCCGTAGCGCAGGGCGTCGAGCAGGAAGCCGAACTTGAGCCGCTGCTCCTCTTCGCCGATGCCCAGCGCCTCGAACACCTTGGCCTGGACGTCGGCCTTGTGAATACGCACCGAGCCGCCGCCGATCTCCCAGCCGTTGAGCGCCAGGTCGTAGGCCTTGGCCAGGCACTCGCCGGGGTTCGTTGCCATCAGTTCCTCGTGACCGTCCTTGGGCGAGGTGAAGGGGTGGTGGCAGGCCGTCCAGCGCTTGTCTTCCTCACTGTATTCGAACATCGGGAAGTCGATCACCCAAAGGGGTTCCCAAGCCTTGCCGTTGAGATAACTCTTTTCATGACCGATCTTGCTGCGCAGGGCTCCCATTGCGTCATTGACGACCTTGGTCTTGTCCGCGCCGAAGAAGATCAGGTCGCCGGACTGTGCGCCGGTGCGCTCGACGATGATCTTCAGCGCGGCCTCGTGGATGTTCTTGACGATGGGCGACTGCAGGCCTTCCTCGTTGAGCTTGCTGGCATCGTTGACCTTGATGTAGGCAAGTCCCTTGGCGCCATAGATCTTGACGAACTCGGTGTAGCCGTCGATTTCGCCGCGCGTAAGTGTGGCGCCGCCGGGAATGCGCAACGCCGCGACTCGGCCGCCCGAGGTGGCGGGACTGGAGAATACCTTGAAGGCGACATCGGCAACGGCGTCGGTGACTTCGGTCAGTTCGAGCGTCACACGCAGGTCGGGCTTGTCGGAACCGAAGCGGCGCATGGCTTCGGCATAACTCATGCGTGGGAAGGGATCGGGCAGATCGACGTCGATGGCGTCCTTGAAGACGTAACGGATTAGCTGTTCGATGATCCCGGTGATGGCCGTCTCGTCCATGAACGAGGTTTCGATATCGACTTGGGTAAATTCGGGTTGGCGGTCGGCGCGCAGGTCTTCGTCGCGGAAGCACTTGACGATCTGGTAGTAGCGGTCGAAGCCGGCGACCATCAATAATTGTTTGAATAGCTGCGGGGATTGCGGCAGGGCAAAGAACTGGCCGGGATGGACACGCGAGGGCACGAGATAGTCGCGGGCGCCTTCAGGCGTCGACTTCGTCAGCATCGGCGTCTCGATGTCGATGAAGCCGTGGTCGTCGAGGAAGCGCCGGAAGGCGCGCGCGGTCTTGTAGCGCAGCATCATGTTCTTCTGCATCTGCGGCCGGCGCAGGTCGATGACGCGATTGACCAGGCGCACGTTCTCGGAGAGGTTGTCTTCATCGAGTTGGAACGGCGGCGTTACTGCGGCGTTCAGAATCTCCATCTCATGGCAGAGAATCTCGATCTCGCCCGAAGGCATATTCGGATTCTCGGTGCCGGCGGGACGGCGCCGCACCTTGCCGGTGATCTTCAACACGAACTCGCCGCGCACGGACTCGGCAAGCTTGAACATCTCGGGACGGTCGGGGTCGCAGACGATTTGCGCCAGGCCTTCGCGGTCGCGCAGGTCGATGAAGATGACGCCGCCATGGTCGCGGCGGCGGTGGTTCCAGCCGCAGAGGGTAACAATCTGGTCGACATGGCCGGCGTTCAACTGGCCGCAGTAATGAGTCCGCATGGAAAGTTCCGTTCTAAAAAGTCGGCGCTGGCAAGACGGCAAGCGCCGGAGTTGGGTTTATTCGTTCTGCGCGCGTCCGACGAGGTTGGGGTGGCGCTGCTGGGGCGGGACGACGCCCATCGAGACGATGTACTTCAAGGCGTCGTCGACGCTGATATCGAGCTCGATGGTTTCGCTTTTCTTTACGAAAAAGAAAAAGCCATTGACGGGGCTGGGAGCAGTGGGGATGAAGACGCTGACGTGCTCGTCATTGATCAGCTCACCAATCTGGCGGGGCGGCGTGCCGGTCTGAAACGCCACCGACCAGGCCTGGGGATGCGGGTAGCGTACCAGCAATACCTTGCGGAAGGCTTCGCCACTGCCGGAAAACAGCGTATCGCTGACCTGTTTGACGCTGTAATAGATCGACTTGACGACGGGGATGCGTGCCAGCAGGCTTTCCCAAAAACGCACCAGCTTTTGGCCGATGAAATTGGCGGTTACCAGGCCGGTCAGGAGGACCACGACGAGCGTCAGTACGGTGCCTGCGCCAGGCAGATGGAACCCGAACAGCTTTTCCGGATGCAGGGCCTCCGGCAACAGGCGCAGGGATTGATCCATCGTGCCGACAATCGCGGTCAGCACCCAGACCGTAATGACTAGCGGGATCCAGATCAGGAGTCCCGTGATGAAATATTTTTTCAGGGGAAGTGCACCGAATCAGTTACAGGCACACGAACCTGTGCCGCCCTGGCAAGGCGGCGCACTTTCGGCTTTGGTTGGCGCAGCGCTGGCGCCGCCCTTGAAGTCGGTCTGATACCAGCCACTCCCCTTCAACTGAAAACCGGCAGCAGTCAATTGCTTCGCAAAGCTTTCCGTATTGCACTCGGGGCAATGTGTCAGGGGCGCATCGGACATCTTTTGCAGAACGTCCTTCGCAAAACCGCACTGGCTGCAGCGATAGGCGTAAATGGGCATAGTTTTCTCCAGGAAATTTTGCAAATTATAACTAAGCACCTGAGCGAAAAGGAGTTCGCCGGCCATCTAAATGGCGGCCGAGGCGGGGCAAATCAAGCCTAAATCAGTCCGAGATAGGTCTGATTGATGGTTTTTCCCCAAAACAGGGCGATCAGGCCGGCGGCTGCCAGATAAGGCCCGAAGGGGATGGGCACATTGCGCCCGTGCCGCGCCAGGACGATCAAAACGATGCCAACAAAGGCACCAACCAGCGATGACAGCAAAATGACTTGGGGCAGCAAAGGCCAGCCCAGCCAGGCGCCGATGGCTGCCAGCAGTTTGAAGTCACCGTAGCCCATGCCTTCCTTGCCGGTGACCAATTTGAACAGCCAATACACCGACCACAGTGCCAGATAGCCAACTGCGGCACCGACTACGGCATTCGGCAGTGTAGTGAACGTGTTACTGGCGTTGAGTAACAGGCCGGCCCATAGAAGGGGTAGGGTAATGTCGTCGGGCAGGAGTTGGGTATCGAAATCGATGAAGGTCAGGGCGATCATCGCTGCGATGAAGACCAATGCGCCCACCCCGGCCAGCGTCATTCCGTAACGCCAAGCAGCGTAGCCGAACAACAGGCCGGTGATGGCTTCGACCAGCGGGTAACGCGGGCTGATCGCCTGACCGCAGCCCTTGCAGCGCCCCTTGAGCAGCAGATAGCTGAGGATCGGGATGTTTTCCAGCGCATGGATCGGCCGGCTGCAATGCGGGCAGCGCGAGCGAGGTGAGACGAGCGACAGCGGTTCAAAAGTCGGCGCTAGCGCAACGGCATCCTCAGGAAGCAGGGCGGCACATTGCGCCTGCCAGTCACGTTCCATCATGATAGGCAGGCGGTGGATGACGACATTAAGAAAACTGCCGATCAACAGGCCAAACAAAGCGCCGGCAACTGCCAGCATCACCGGATCTCCGGGAAGCATCTGCGCGGTAACCTAGACGACGGCGCCGAGCTTGAAAATCGGCAAGTACATGGCAATAATGATGCCGCCGATTACGACGCCCAGTATCACCATGATCATGGGCTCCATAAGGCTGGACAGTGCATCGACGGCATCGTCGACCTCGGCCTCATAGAAGTCCGCCACTTTCCCGCTCATGCTGTCGAGTTGGCCAGACTCTTCACCGATGGCGATCATCTGCAGCGTCATGTTCGGGAAAACCCCGGTGTTCTGCATGGCAACCGTCAGGCTGGAGCCTGTGCTGACTTCAGACTTGATCTTGCGCGTCGCTTCCCGATAAACATAGTTACCGGAGGCTCCACCAACCGAGTCCAACGCTTCAACCAATGGCACGCCTGCGGCGAACATGGTGGATAGGGTTCGTGTCCAGCGCGCCAGGGTGGCCTTACGTATGACCTCACCGAAGACCGGCAGACGTAGGGCCAGGCGGTCCATGAACATCTGCATCGGCAAGGAGCGCTTCCACGTATAAAAGAATGCGTAAAGCCCTCCGCCAATCGCGGCGAAGATTAAGTACCAATTGGCCACGAAGTAATCGGAGATGGCCATTACCACGAGAGTCGGTCCCGGCAGATCGGCGCCAAAGTTGGAGAAAACCTGTTTGAACGCAGGCACGACGAAGATCATGATGACGGCCGTGACGATGAAAGCCACGACCAGCACGGAAATTGGGTAGAACAGGGCGCTTTTGATTTTCGAGATGATCGCCTGGGTCTTTTCCATGTAAGTGGCCAGTCGATCCAGCAGTGTGTCTAGAATACCCGCTTGCTCCCCCGCTTCAACAAGGTTGCAATACAACTGATTGAAGTGCAATGGATATTTCCGGAACGCCTGATTGAGGGCGGAGCCGGTTTCGACATCCGTTTTGATATCCATCAGCAATCTGCCAACTGCTGCATTTGCCGCACCTTTGCCGACGATATCGAAGGCTTGCAGCAGCGGAACGCCTGATTTCATCATGGTGGCCATCTGGCGCGTAAACAGGGTGACATCCTTAGCGGTCACCTTGCCGCCTCTCGAGAGAGACTGTTTCTTGACCTTATTGACGAGGACGCCCTGCCGCCGCAGGGTTGTCCGCACAACGGCTTCCGAAACGGCTTTCAGCTCGCCGCGAACAATCCTGCCACTCTTGTCCTTGCCTTCCCAACTGAATACAGCTTGCGCGTCATCTTTTTTTGGGGTTGCCATGCCTGCTCCTCGGGCCATTATGCAGGGTGATAATGCCTTGCCTGCGTATCCTTGTAAAGACCAAATATGCCCTGCTTGCTAGAGGGCGAGTGACAGGATCGCTATGGGCGATGGATTTTTACAATTTTCACACGTCGATTCTCAGTCTGGACGATCTCCATGGTAACGCCGTTGATGCGCAGGCCGACCCCGATTTCCGGGATATCCCGCAGATGTTCAAGGATCAGACCGTTGAGTGTCTTGGGGCCTTCGATGGGCAGGTCTATTGATAGCAACCGATTGATATCACGAAGATTGTTTCCTCCATCGACGATTGCAACGCCATCGTCATCCCAGTTTAATGTCGCGACGCTGCCGGGCATGCCGGTGGTGAATTTGCCGACAATTTCCTCGATGATGTCCTCGATGGTGATCAAACCGAGCAGCTCGCCGTATTCATCGACGACCAGACCGAGGCGCTGGCGGTTTTCGCGGAAAAAACGCAGTTGGGCATAAACCTGGGTTTCTGCGGGAATGAAGTAAGGTTCCGCCAAATCCTTGCGCAACAGATCGTGGTCGAGGGCGCCGTTGATCGTGCCGGCTACCAGGCGCCGCAAATGTACGATCCCGACGATGTTGCTGGGCTCACTTTCATAGACTGGCAGGCGCGTATGAAAGCTGGTGGAAAGTTTTTCAGTGATTTCCGTGATCGGGGCGGCAATGTCAATGCTTTCGATCTCGCCACGCGGCGTCATGATGTCTTCGACGGTGACATGCTCGAGGTCGAAGAGATTGATCAGCAAGTCGCGGTGGGTGGCGGGAACGAAGTGGCTCGATTCGAGGACGACCGAGCGCAACTCATCCATGGTCAAGCTGGCGGTCTCGTTGCTCGCCGGTTTGAGGTGCAATACCCGCAACAGAGCCTCGACAAATAGATTGACGAACCACACCAGGGGATAGGCGATGCGCAGGAGTGGCCACAAGAGGAAAGCCAGCAGTATCGAGAGCCGGTCAGCATTGGCTGCACCGACAATCTTCGGTGTGATCTCGGAAAATACCAGGATGACGAAAGTAACGAACAGGGTTCCGGCAGCCAGTGCCCACTCGTCATCGCCGAACAGTTCGATGGCGATGATCGAGACGAGCGTGGCGGCGGCGGCATTAAGAAGATTGTTGCCCAGCAGGATGACGCCGAGCATTTTGTCCGTACGGGCAAGCAACTCAATGGCCAGACTGGCACCGCGATGGCCTTGGTTGGCCAGATGGCGCAGCCGATAGCGGTTGGCTGCCATCATGCTAGTTTCCGCCATCGAAAAGAATGCGGAGAGAATCAGGAGTACAACTAGCGCTGCAAAGAGCGCCGATAGCGGGTGTTCCTCCATCAGGCGGGACGACCGAGAATTATTTCGAGGACGAAACGGCTGCCGACATAGGCCAGCAGCAAAACGCCGAAACCGGCGAGCGTCCAGCGCAGGGCGACGCGGCCACGCCAGCCATAGCGATGCCGGCCGACCAGCAAGGCGGCGAATATCAGCCAGGAAACCACGGCGAAGATGGTCTTGTGATTGAAGGTCAGCGCCTTGCCGAAGAGTTGTTCCGAAAAGAGGACGCCCGACAGGAGCGTGACGGTCAGCAAAGTGAAAGCGATGTGAATAAGGCGAAACAGCAGAGCCTCCATGGTGAGCAGCGGCGGAAGCCCGGCAAACAGCGGCGTGAGCCGCCCGCGGTGCAGGTGTTTTTCCGTGACTGCCATCAAAATAGCGTGGAGCGCGGCGAGCGTGAACAGGCTATAGGCCAGCATCGCAACCAGGAAGTGCAGCCTGAAGGTGATCGATCCGGCGTTGGCCAGCATGTGTTGGCCGGGCAACAGCCAGGGTAATAGTGCACAGACTCCCGCCAGGGGCAGTCCCAGCATTTGCAGGCCTTCCATGCGTGCGTAGAAGCTCTCGATCCAGTAGAGGGCGATTGCCAGCCAGGTGATCATCGACAGGGCGATGGCGAAACCGAAGTGCATGCCACTGCCGTTTCCGCCAGGAAAAATTTCCATGCCCAGGGTGATGCCATGCAAGGCCAGCGCGATAGCCAGCCATGAACGCTCCCAGACCACGAGACCCTTGACGGGTTGATCAAGCACCGCACCACGCCAGCGCGTACGCCAGAAATGCATGGCAAGGCCGCTGTAGAGGGCGGCGGTGAGAATATGAGGCACAGGCGGTTGCAGTAGAATCGGCAGCATAGTTGAAGTCTACACCAAGCTTTTGCACGGCCCTTTCGTATCCCGCCCTTTTAGGCCCCCACCATGCTCGATAATCTGACCCAGCGACTCGCCAAAGTCGTCAAAACCTTGCGCGGCCAGGCGCGTCTGACTGAGGAAAATATCGCCGACATGCTGCGCGAAGTGCGCATGGCGTTGCTCGAAGCGGATGTGGCGCTGCCGGTGATCAAGGAGTTCATCGCGCGGGTCAAGGAAAAGGCGGTCGGTCATGAGGTGATCGGTTCGCTGACGCCGGGGCAGGCACTCGTCGGCGTGGTGCATCGCGAGCTCACGGAGTTGATGGGCGGGGCCAAGTCCGAGTTGAATCTCGCCACCCAGCCGCCGGCGATCATCCTGATGTCCGGCTTGCAGGGCGCGGGCAAGACTACAACCACCGCCAAGCTCGGCAAATGGCTCAAGGAACGGCAGAAAAAGAAGGTGCTGACGGTCAGTTGCGATGTCTATCGTCCGGCGGCCATCGAACAGTTGAAAGCCGTTTCCGCACAGGCCGGCATTGATTTCTTCCCCTCCGAGCCGGGCCAGAAACCTGCTGAGATTGCTGCTGCTGCACTCGATTACGCGAAGCGCCATTTCCATGACGTGCTGTTTGTCGATACGGCCGGCCGGTTGGCGATCGATGAAGTCATGATGGCGGAGATCCGCGAGCTCCATGCCTTGTTGCAGCCGATCGAAACCCTGTTCGTCGTCGATGCCATGCTCGGCCAGGATGCGGTGAATACCGCCAAGGCGTTCAATGAGGCCTTGCCGCTGACTGGCATCATTCTGACCAAGCTCGATGGCGATGCGCGCGGCGGCGCGGCGCTTTCGGTGCGTTACGTTACCGGCAAGCCGCTCAAATTCGCCGGTGTTGGCGAGAAGCTGACGGGGATCGAAGAATTCCACCCCGAGCGCATGGCCAGCCGCATTCTCGGCATGGGCGATATCCTCGGTCTGGTTGAAGAGGCGCGGCGCGGCGTCGATCAGGACAAGGCGCAGAAATTCGTCAAGAAGATGAAGTCCGGCAAGGGCTTCGATCTCAACGACTTCAAGGACCAGATCGGCCAGATGCGCAACATGGGCGGCATGGGCGCCTTGCTCGACAAGTTGCCGGCGCAGTTCGGCGCCATGGCCCAACAGGCCGGTGGTCAGATGGAGGACAAGGCGGTGCGCCGCATCGAAGGCATTATTAACTCGATGACCCCGACCGAACGCGCCAAGCCGGAAATCATCAAGGCCAGTCGCAAGCGCCGCATTGCTGCCGGTGCGGGCGTTCAGGTACAGGAAGTGAATCGATTGCTCAATCAGTTCGAGCAGTCACAGAAGATGATGAAGCAGTTTTCCAAGGGCGGCATGGCCAAGATGATGCGTGGCATGAAGGGTTTGATGGGTGGCGGCGGGATGCCTGGATTACCCCGCTGAGCCGTCCCGCCAGCGCCGACTTTTTGCGGGCAGCTCAGTGGGTAGCTGGGCGTGTCGCCGCCTGAATGACGCGTGGCCCCCAGGCCCACTGTTTTTCCCAGGTGGCGCGTACCATGTCCGGATATTCGGGCCTGCCCAGACTGCCGTTGTAACGGCCCAGGGCGCGAAACAGGTCACCCTTTTCCAGGTCAAGGTAATGACGCATGATGGTGCAGCCGAAGCGCAGGTTGGTGCGCAGGTGGAACAGGTTGCTGTCCTTGTTGCCGATCAGTTTGACCCAGAAGGGCATCACCTGCATGAGGCCGCGTGCCCCTGCTGAGGAAACCGAGTATTTGCGGAAGCCGCTTTCCACCTGAATCAACCCCAGCACCATTTGTGGGTCGAGGCCGGCGCGCTGGGCTTCGTAACGGACGGTCTTGAGGAGTTCGAGCCGTGCCTGCCGGTCGGGGATGCGTTTTTCCAGCCGGCGCGACATTTCGGTCAGCCAGTTGATCTTGTCCTCGATGCTGTCAAATTTTGGTTCGGGCGCCGCGCGATCGGATACCGCCGCATGCAGTGCGGCCTGCACGCTGGCCGCCAACGGCTCATATTGTTGCGCGCCTGCCCAAGCCTGGCCCCCAGCCCAGCAAAGCAGCCAGCCGCACAGAACTGTTAGGCGCATGCCTTCTGGCGTGCGACTGCGGCGATCTCCGTGAGTGGTACCTTGGTGGCTTCCTTGTCCCGGCGGTGCTGGTATTCGACCAAGCCTTCCTTGAGGCCACGGTCGCCGATAGTGATGCGGTGCGGTACGCCGATCAGTTCCCAATCGGCGAACATGACGCCGGGGCGCTCGTCACGGTCGTCAAGAATGACATCGATGCCGGAAACGCTGAGTTTTTCGTAAAGTTCAGTCGCTGCCTGACGCACGGCTTCCGATTTTCCCCAGCCGACCGGGCAGATTACCAGGGTGAAGGGTGCGATCGAGTCCGGCCAGACAATGCCGCGCTCATCGTTGTTTTGTTCGATGGCGGCGCCGACCAGTCTCGTCACGCCGATGCCGTAGCAACCCATCACCATGGTCTGCGGCTTGCCGGTTTCGTCGAGGTAGGTACAGTTCATCGCCTGCGAGTATTTCGTACCAAGAAAGAACACATGGCCAACCTCGATGCCGCGTTGGATGGCAAGTTTTCCCTTGCCATCGGGTGATGGATCGCCCGTCACAACATTGCGAATGTCGGCGATCAGATCAGGCTCCGGCAGGTCGCGGCCCCAGTGGATGCCGGTGATGTGAAACCCGACCTCATTAGCGCCGCTGACAAAGTCGGCCATGTTTGCCACCGTCCTGTCGGCGACGACTTTTACCGGCTTTTTCGTATTGAGCGGGCCGAGAAAGCCGGGCGGGCAGCCGAAATGTTCGATGATTTCCTGTTCGGTGGCAAAGCGAAAACCACCTTCCAGCCCAGGCAGCTTGCCAGCCTTGACTTCATTGAGATCGTGGTCGCCACGAACCAGCAGTAGCCAGACTTCGGCACCCAGCGGGGTGTCAGTGGCGATGACGATGGACTTGACGGTGCGTTCGACCGGCAGGCTGAGCAGCTTGGCGACATCCTCGCAGCGGATGGTGTCCGGTGTGGCGACCTTGGTCATGGCGGAAATCGGCGCTGGCCGGACGGCGGTCAGCGGTAGCGCTTCGGCCAGTTCGATGTTGGCGGCGTAATCCGAGTCGGGGCAATAGACCAGCAGGTCTTCGCCGGTGTCGGCGATAACTTGAAACTCATGCGATAGCGAACCGCCAATGGCGCCGGTGTCGGCGCGCACGGCACGGAAGCTCAGCCCCAGCCGCTCGAAAATCTTCACATAGGCGGCATACATCACCTGGTAACTCTTCTCGGCAGCGGCCTCGTCACGGTCAAAGGAGTAGGCATCCTTCATGGTGAACTCGCGACCGCGCATCAGACCGAAACGCGGGCGCCGTTCATCGCGGAACTTGGTCTGGATGTGATAAAAGTTCTTCGGCAGCTGCCGGTAGCTGTGAATTTCACCGCGCGCGATGTCGGTGACGACTTCCTCGGAAGTCGGTTGGATGATGAAGTCGCGATCATGACGATCCTTCACCCGCAGCATTTCCGGTCCCATCTTGTCCCAACGCCCGGTTTCCTGCCAGAGTTCGGCGGGTTGGATGAGCGGCATCAGCAGTTCAATGGCGCCGGCGCGGTTCATTTCCTCACGGATGATCGCCTCGATTTTGCGGATCACCCGCAGTCCCATGGGCATATAGGTATAGATGCCGCCGGCCAGTTTGCGGATCATGCCGGCGCGCGTCATCAGCTTGTGGGAAACGACCTCGGCGTCGGTCGGCGCTTCCTTGAGGGTGGCGATGAAGAATTGGCTGGCGCGCATGTCGGGCTTTCTTTGGGAGTGAGGCAGGGCGGTAAGGCAATGGAACACGGATTTTACCTGCCTGACCAGCTTTCCTCGATCGAGCGAATGTGGAACAATTTCACCAGTCAATTATTTTGGGGTACACCATGCTCGATCGGGAAGGTTACCGCCCGAACGTCGGCATCATCCTGACCAATCAACGTCACGAGGTATTCTGGGGCAAACGGATTCGCGAGCACTCTTGGCAGTTTCCGCAAGGCGGAATCAAAAAGGGGGAGTCACCCGAAGAGGCGATGTTCCGCGAGCTTTACGAAGAAGTCGGCCTCAAGCCCGAGCATGTGCGTATTCTCGGGCGGACACGTGACTGGTTGCGGTACGACGTTCCAAGGCAATGGGTGCGGCGCGAATGGCGCGGCACTTACAGGGGGCAGAAACAGATCTGGTTTCTGTTGCGGCTGACTGGCCGGGATAGCGATATCAGCTTGCGTGCGACGACGAAGCCAGAATTCGATGCGTGGCGCTGGAGCAGTTATTGGGTGCCACTCGAGTCTGTGATTGAGTTCAAACGCATGGTTTACGGGCAGGCGCTTACCGAATTATCGCGGCTGATATTCCATGCCCATGAACGTATGCCGCAATGGCCGGGCTGGCCGGGTTGGCCAAGTTTGGGTTGGCCGACCATGAGTCAGGCTGACGAAGAGCGTTCGGAACAGGAAAACAAATGATGCGGTGGCTGACTGTTTTCTGCGCGGGATTCTTTGCTGCGAACATTGCGCTTGCCGGCTTTGGCTTGCGCGACCAGGATGATCCTGATGCGCCCAAGTGGGCGGAGGAAGAGGTTCCTCTCCCGGCCTTTCCACAGGATGCAAATCTGCGCCCGTTCTACGTCAGCGAAATGACTTCGCACAAGTTTTTCATTGATATATCAACGCTAAACCCCGGCAAGGATGGTGTAGTGCGTTATGTGCTCGTGGTGCGTACCAGCGGCGGGGCGACCAACATTACGTACGAAGGCATTCGTTGTGACAGTCGCGAACTGAAAACATATGCTTCCGGGCGGCGGGACGGCACGTGGACCAAGACGCCCAAGAGTGAATGGCGGCCGATCGAGAACAAGCCCATTAACCGCCAGCATGCGGCGCTGTCGCGAGACTATTTTTGCCCGAATGGCTCGCCGATACAAACTCCTGCTGAAGGGCAGGAGGCGCTAAGGCTGGGAAAACACCCGCAAGCCATATAAGGTATGCACCATGAGCCTGCTTGACCCTTTTATCCTCCAGATCGACCAGGTGTTACGCACGGTTTTTGCCAAAGCACCTACATTGCGTCCGATGCCCGGTGAAATGCTGCCTGAAGGCGAAATGACCGGAGCCGAGCGTCGCCATGTGGCGGCACTGATGCGCATCAATCATGTTGGAGAGGTGTGTGCCCAGGCGCTCTATGCCGGTCAGGCCTTTGGAGCGCGCGACCCCGCAATCCGGCAGGCGCTGGAACAGGCTGCCTGGGAAGAAACCGAGCATCTCAATTGGACCGAGCGACGCATCGCAGAACTCGGCGGGCGCAAGAGCCTGCTTAATCCCGTCTGGTATGCGGGTGCCTGGACAATCGGTACCGTGGCGGCGCGCTTGGGTGACCCGATCAGCCTGGGATTCCTTGCCGAAACCGAGCGCCAGGTCGAAGCGCATCTGGATAGTCATCTAAACCAATTGCCAGCGGCCGATCAGCGTTCACAGGCCATCATTGATCAAATGAAGGCCGATGAAATCGCCCATGCCCAGACTGCTGTGCACCTTGGCGCCGAGGAGTTGCCGAAGCTTGCCAAAGGCGCGATGAAGATGGCCGCCAAGGTGATGACGGGCACCGCCTATTGGGTGTAGTCAGACTTCGACGATTTCCCAAGTGTGGTGCATCTCGGCAGTCTTGCCGAGCATGATGGAGGCCGAACAGTATTTTTCAGCGGAAAGCTTGATCGCCCGCTCCACGGCCTCGGGTTTCAGCCCGCGCCCTTTGACGACAAAGTGCATGTCGATGCGGGTGAACACCATGGGGTCTTCCGTTGCGCGATCTGCCTTCAGCGTTACCGCACAATCGGCTACATCCTGCCGTCCCTTGCGCAGAATTGAAATGACGTCATACGAAGTGCATCCACCGGCGCCAGCCAATAATAGTTCCATGGGCCGGGGAGCCAGATTACGACCGCCCGCTGCGGGTGCGCCGTCCATCGGTACCATGTGTCCGCTGCCGGTTTCGGCGATAAAGCTCATTCCATCGTGCCAACGTACCGTACATTCCAACATTTGTTTAGCTCCTGTCGAGGATATCGAACGTGATTTTAGTATCCAATGACAGCTTCCCAAAAGTCGGCGCTGGCAGGACGGCGAAAGGGCAGCGAAGAGTACCCAACAACATGCCACGAGGCAGCCACAGAAAAGTGTTTGACTTTTATGGGGCGCCTCGGGTAGGATGAGCGGCTTTCCGCGTGGTAGACAATCGTTTTGTTGTTTACCCGAATAATGTTTCTGTGTGATTAGGTAGCAGGGATCCTCCATGAAGACTTTTTCCGCCAAACCGCATGAAGTCAAACGCGACTGGTTCGTCGTTGACGCATCGGACAAGGTGCTCGGCCGCTTGGCTGCCGAAATCGCGCGTCGTCTGCGCGGCAAGCACAAACCCGAATTTACGCCCCACGTCGATACCGGCGATTTCATTGTTGTCGTTAACGTCGACAAGCTTCGTGTCACCGGTAACAAGGCGCAGGACAAAAAGTATTACCGTCACACCGGTTACCCCGGCGGTATTTACGAAACCAATTTCATCAAGCTGCAGCAGCGCTTTCCTTCGCGCGTGCTGGAAAAGGCTGTCAAGGGAATGTTGCCCAAAGGCCCGCTCGGCTATGCAATGCTGAAGAAAATGAAGTGCTATACCGGCGTGGTTCACCCACACTCGGCACAGCAGCCCAAGACCCTGGAAATCTGACAGGACACAGGAAGAGATTATGGCAGCCAACTATTATTACGGCACCGGCCGGCGCAAGACCGCCGTAGCACGTGTGTTCCTGAAAAGCGGCAGCGGTAAGTTCGTGGTTAACGACAAGCCGGTGGACGAATTCTTTTCTCGCGAAACCGGACGCATGGTCGTGCGCCAACCGCTTGAGCTGACGCAGAACCTGACGACATTTGACATCATGGTGAATGTGGTCGGCGGCGGCGAGTCCGGTCAGGCAGGTGCGGTGCGCCACGGCATTACCCGCGCCTTGATCGAGTACGACGCGGCACTTAAATCGGCACTATCGAATGCCGGCTTTGTGACCCGTGATGCACGAGAAGTTGAACGCAAAAAAGTGGGCTTCCACAAGGCGCGTCGTCGCAAGCAGTTCTCCAAGCGCTAAATACGCTGGACGTCAATTTGCGAAATGCCGCCTACGGGCGGCATTTTCGTCTCTGGAGCATGCTCGGTCGGTTATTATTCCCTCGCCTGAGCAATCAAAGGAGTAGGTAGTCATGATCAAAGTAGGTATCGTCGGCGGTACGGGTTATACCGGCGTTGAGTTGTTGCGCTTGCTGGCCCAGCATCCTGAGGTGGAGTTGGCAGCAATCACTTCACGGGCCGAGGCGGGCAGCGCGGTAGCCGAGATGTTCCCCAGTTTGCGTGGTCGCGTTGCGTTGAAATTCAGCGATCCTGTTTCGGCACCACTTAAGGATTGCGAAGTGGTTTTTTTCGCTACCCCCAACGGCGTGGCGATGCAGCAAGCCAGAGATCTCCTTAAGGCCGGCGTGCGCGTGATTGATCTTGCTGCCGACTTCCGCATCAAGGATATTGCCCTTTGGGAGAAATGGTATGGCATGGCGCATGCGTCCCCGGAGTTGGTCTTCGAGGCTGTGTATGGCTTGCCTGAGTTGAATCGCCAACAGATCAAGGGCGCGCGCCTGGTAGCCAACCCGGGGTGTTACCCGACAGCAGTTCAGTTGGGGTTTCTACCGCTCATCGAATCCGGTTGCGTGAGCTTCGACCATCTGATTGCAGATGCCAAATCCGGAGTATCGGGTGCGGGTAGAAAGGCGGAAACTCATATTCTGTTTGCCGAGGCTTCCGATAATTTCAAAGCTTATGGTGTGGCAGGACATCGCCATCTGCCGGAAATTCGCCAAGGCTTGTCATTTATTGCCGGTGCGCCGGTCGGGCTGACATTCGTGCCGCATTTGACACCTATCATCCGCGGTATCCATGCGACTTTGTACGCGCAAATAACCAGCGAGATGGACTTCCAGTCACTCTATGAGAAACGCTTTGCCGATGAGCCCTTTGTGGATATCCTGCCGCCAAAATCACATCCTGAGACGCGCTCGGTACGAGCATCGAATGCCTGCCGTATCGCTGTTCATCGCCCCCAAGGTGAAAATGTACTAGTGGTACTTTCGGTGATCGATAATCTGGTCAAGGGTGCGGCAGGGCAGGCGATCCAGAACATGAACCTGATGTTTGGTTTCGACGAATGCCTTGGTCTTTCTCAGGTTCCGGTTTTGCCCTGATGCTGCGCCGGATGCGGCGGCGCTTTGGGATTTCGGCTCCGCGTGTTGCGGTCCGCACGCACGTTCCTTGGTATTTGCGTACTGCCGGCATTGCTGCCATGATCGTCTTGTCGGTTGTGATGGCCGGGTGGGCATACGATGCCGGTCGCCGCATAGCGGGCTATGACCACAGCGAATCCAGTCAGGTTACCGATGAATTGCGGCTTGCGAACGTCAGTCTTGAAGAGGAAGTGGCGCGCCTGCGTAGTTTGTTGACGGTCAGCGAAAGCAGTTTGCAGATAGAGCAAGCGACCCAGCACAGTTTGTCGGAAAAAAATAGCACTTTGGCAGAGGAAAACGCTCGACTAAAAGAGGAACTGGTAGTCTTGGGACGACTAGCGAAACTTGATGGCAAGAGTGTGGCGACCAAGGCCGAACCCAGCAAGATAGATGGTGAAATATCGTTGGACCGGCTGGTTGTCCGGCCAGACCCGGCCACCGGAAGCTATCGCTTTAGCTTCTTGATGGCGCTGCAAGGGAGCCGGCGGGGCAGGGAGGCCCGATTGAATTTGCAAATTACCGTTTCCCCGCGCGAGGGAACTGCGGGTGATAAGATTGAACTGCCGCGCAAAACTGACAAGAATGTTGCGCAATATGAAATCGTGCTCCGCAATTTCAGGCGTATCGATGGGAAATTTGAGCTTCCAAACAGTATTTCGGTGGGCGCGGTGGAGTTCAGAATTTTTGAGGCAGGCGTGTTGAGAGCCAGCAAAAGCGTCAATCTTTAGGAGACAGGAATGTTCGGAAAGGCCAAACCCAATAAACCCAACAACAGGATTGACAGTCTTATTGGTGTGGGGACGACGATTGAGGGAAATGTAATTTTTACTGGCGGGTTGCGGATTGATGGAGAGGTTCGTGGCAGCGTTATTGCCTCTGGTGAGCAGTCCGGAACCTTGGTTGTGAGTGAGCATGCGCGTGTCGATGGCGAGATTACCGTCTCCCACCTGGTTATCAATGGGGCGGTCAATGGCCCCATTCATTCTTGTGAGTTTCTGGAACTTCAACCTCAGGCACGTGTCACAGGGGATATCGAGTACAACACGATAGAGATGCATTTGGGCGCTATTGTGCAAGGAAGGTTGGTACATCAGGCCGAGGGTGCCGCCAAGGCAGTCGAATTAAAACTTGCAGCCAGCCATTGAAACAGGGCAGTTAAACCCCGAACTTGCATGAGTTGACTGATGATTGCGTTACCTCTGATAATCGCCACCACCTAATTAACCCAAAGGAGACAAAACCATGAATGCACCCACAGAGATGCCTGCCCCCATTCTTTTCACCGATAGTGCAGCCAATAAAGTCAAGGAACTGATCGCAGAGGAAGGTAATCCAGAACTCAAACTGAGGGTCTTCGTGACTGGCGGGGGATGTTCAGGATTTCAGTATGGTTTTACTTTTGATGAACTCACAAGCGAAGACGACACGGTGATGCAGAAAAATGGGGTTACCCTGCTCATAGATCCCATGAGCTTCCAATACCTTGTCGGAGCCGAGATTGACTATAGCGAGGGTTTACAGGGCTCGCAATTCGTCATCAAGAACCCGAACGCAACCAGCACTTGTGGCTGTGGCTCCTCTTTTTCCGCTTGACCCGGAATTAGACTTGGCTTTAAAGACGAACGGGGCGTAGAGGCGCCCTGTTTATTGCCATCTCGATGCTACTAGTCAAGCATGACGAGCTGCAAGTTCCCGATGTGGTCCAGTTTGGATAACAATTCATCCACGTTGGTGTGGAATGTTGGCAATTGATCCTGAGACAGTGGCATAGCATTCGGTAGAACTACTGTCAGCGGGTTGCGGTGCACGCCTGCAACTTTGAATTCGTAGTGCAAATGCGGGCCAGTGGCGAGTCCTGTAGCGCCCACAAAGCCGATAATGTCGCCTTGTGCAACCTTGGTGCCCGTCTTGACTCCTGACGCGAAGCTGGACAAATGGCCGTAAGCGGTTGCTTTATCTCCGGCATGGCGGAGCATGATGACTTTCCCATAGCCGCTCTTATTGCCTACGAACTCGACTACGCCATCTCCCGTAGCTTTGACGCGCGTTCCGGTGGGTGCAGCATAATCCAGGCCACGGTGGGCGCGTATTTCCTGAAGTAATGGATGATAGCGTGCCGTAGAAAAGCCTGAAGTAATCCGGGAAAACTCTAGCGGGGAACGCAGGAATGCTTTTTTGATGCTACGGCCGTCTGCTGTGTAATACCCGCCTAGGCCATCCTTGGCTTTGAACCAGAATGCGCGGTAGGTTTTTCCCGCATTGACGAGTTCGGCGGCCAGAATTCGCTCGGTTCGAACCGGCCTGCCAAAATAGTTGATGGATTCGTAAATTACGGAAAATCGATCACCCTTACGCAGGTCCCGGTGAAAGTCGACATCACCCCCCAAAATATCCGCCAACTGCATAGCCACGCTATCGGGTATTCCCGCATCATCGGCTGCACCAAACAGAGAGTGACTAATTACCGCAGTTTGTAGAGATACTCTTGTTTCGAAGTTGAGATTTTGTACTTTCGCATCAAAACCCTGTTGGGTTCGCTGTATCAGGAGAGCGGTATTCTTGCCACCATTCAGAGGAAACAGTAGTGACTTAAGTTCGCCGTTGGACCTTATTTGTGCGGTGAGTGTTTTGCCGGGAGATAGCTGCCTAAACAAGACATCGGTATCCTGATTATTACTAAGAAATTCTGTCGCCTCGGCATCGCGAATGTTCATTCTTGATAAAAGCGAAGCTACCGTATCACCGCGCTGGATGCGAAATTCACGCGAGTGAGCGCTGTTCACCGTGTCGATCAATTGTGATTCTGGAACAGCGAGCCGATCGAGAACCTCATATAGTTCCCCAGAATAGGTAACAGTATCAGGCGCATTACCAAACGCTGTCACCACACCAAAAAACATTGCGGCAAGAGCCCCTACCACCGGAATAAAACGGTTCAGGCGGAAGGCCGGCGGGTTCTTCGCGTAGTTTAGAATTGGGTTCTCTTTAGGCATAAGCTGGATACGTCACTTCAAAGCCCGCGCAGTCTAACAGACTAAATAACCCGTAGAAGGCACAGGAAGCAGCATGACAGAAGTCAAATCTCAGCTTGAATTGATAAAACGTGGTAGCGATGAGTTGCTTGTAGAGGCTGAGCTTATCGATAAACTGAAGGCCGGGAGGCCGCTCAGGATTAAGGCGGGGTTTGATCCGACGGCGCCTGATTTGCATCTTGGGCATACCGTATTGATCAACAAGCTGCGTCACTTTCAAGACGCAGGGCATCACATCATGTTTCTGATTGGCGACTTTACCGGGTTGATCGGCGATCCAACCGGGAAAAATGCCACTCGTCCCCCGTTGTCAAAAGAGCAGATATCCCAGAATGCGCAGACATACCGCGAACAAGTATTCAAAATTCTTGACCCCGACAAAACTGAGGTTTGCTTTAACTCGACTTGGTTTGATCCCCTTGGAGCTGCAGGCATGATCAAACTGGCTGCCCACCATACGGTTGCGCGGATGCTCGAGCGGGATGATTTTTCCAAGCGTTATGCCAGCAATCAGCCGATCGCCATCCACGAATTTCTGTATCCATTGTGCCAAGGCTATGATTCCGTGGCTATGAGGTCAGATGTCGAACTGGGCGGGACGGATCAGAAATTTAACCTTCTTGTCGGGCGTGAATTGCAGAAGCATTACGGCCAAACTCCTCAGTGCGTGTTGATGATGCCCTTGCTTGAGGGCTTGGATGGCGTGAACAAGATGTCCAAGTCTCTCGGGAACTACATCGGGATTGCCGAGCCCCCCCAAGAGATATTTGGCAAGCTGATGTCAATTTCAGATGATCTGATGTGGAGATTTTTTGATTTGCTTTCCTTTGAGGCAAGCAGTGAAATCGCCAAGATGAGGCAGGAGGTCGCTGACGGGAAAAATCCTCGCGACATAAAAATAAAGTTGGCACAAGAGTTGGTTGAGCGATTTCATTCGAAACGAGATGCGGAGCGAGCGTTGGAAGATTTTCGGGCACGCTTTCAACGCGGAGCACTACCGGAGGAGATGCCGGAAGTTTCGGTTGCAGCTGGATCAGTCTCCGCCGTACTAAAGCAGGCGGGTTTGGTTTCGAGTACCTCCGAGGCACTACGTTTGATCGATGGGGGCGGGGTTCGCGTGGATGGCGGCAAGGTGAGTGATAAAAATTTAGTCATGACGGCTGGCGTCACTGTTGTGATGCAGGTCGGTAAGCGCAAATTTGCTCGTGTGTCATTGACCTGACGGGGTTACGAGAAGAAGAAAATTTACACTGGTGTCCGGTTAAATCGTGAATAGATTTAGTTGGTTGTGCGGGATGTCTTTTGGGAGAATGTACTCGGCAGCTGGAAAGGCTTGCTGCAAGGGCATCTTCTCGAAAAGCGTGACCGATAATATCTGTAGCAAAGTGTAGGGCGATGCATCGAGGTTGAGGCGCTTCTTGACGATAGCGACGAGCACATAGACCGATACCGCGATCCAGATTTGCGTCTTGACCGCATTCTCTAACATACCGAAGAAACACTTGATCCGAAGATGCTGCTTGATCCACTTGAAGAACAATTCCACCTGCCAGCGGTTCTCCGCGCACGTCAACGTACGAACGCCCTTGTCGCCATCGTAACGAGTGACGTACCGAGCGAAGGTCATCCAGGGCAGGAAGTCCATCAGTTGGGCAAACAGTGTCTTGCCGATGTTTATGGGCAGCTCCGGGTGCGTTACCCCCGGAATTCGCCCGGAACCCTATTTTGCCGTTCAAATCGACACCACATCTCATCGCTCGGAATCCCTCGTCAGTCATGGCTTTCAGCGATTCACCCCTTCATTTAACCGGACAGTAGTGGAAATTTATTTTCTAAAAAAACTTGACGATTTTGAAGTGCTCCGTATAATGCGCCCCTCTCGTTGCTGAGGCAGCGACTGATCTTTAACAAACTAACAGCCGATAGGTGTAGGT
>JAABQX010000021.1 GCA_011391215.1 Rhodocyclaceae bacterium | reverse complement strand
TTCAGAAAATATGGTCGGCCACAAGCTCGGAGAATTTGCCCTTACGCGCACCTTCAAAGGGCATGCAGCGGGCAAAAAGGTGAAGAAGTAAGGATATGTCAATGGAAACTAATGCGATTTTGCGGGGTGTGCGCTTATCCGCCCAAAAAGGAAGGCTTGTTGCCGACCTTGTGCGCGGTAAAACAGTGGATCAGGCCTTGAGTATCCTCGCCTTCTCCCCCAAAAAAGGTGCGGTAATTGTTAAAAAGGTGCTTGAATCTGCGATAGCAAATGCCGAGCATAACAACGGTGCCGATATTGATTCCCTGAAGGTCATGCGTATTCATGTTGAGCAGGGTACGGTGCTGAAGCGCTTTACTGCACGTGCCAAAGGTCGGGGCAACCGTATCAGCAAACAGACCTGCCACATCTACGTGACAGTCGGCGAGTAAGGGGTTCTCATGGGACAAAAAATACATCCGACCGGTTTTCGTTTATCTGTAACACGTGATTGGTCTTCACGTTGGTTCGCAAACTCAAAATCATTTCCTGCCATGTTGCGGGAAGATATTGCGGTGCGTGATTATTTAAAAAAGAAACTTGCACATGCATCTGTTGGGCGCGTAGTTATAGAGCGACCGGCTAAAAACGCGCGTGTGACAGTTTTCAGTGCAAGACCAGGTGTCGTGATTGGCAAGAAGGGGGAAGACATCGAGCAACTCAAGCTTGATCTCCAACGTCGCATGGGTGTTCCGGTACATGTAAATATCGAAGAAATCCGCAAACCCGAGACTGATGCGCAACTGATAGCAGATTCGATCGCCCAGCAACTTGAGAAGCGCATCATGTTTCGTCGCGCCATGAAGCGCGCGATGCAAAACGCCATGCGTCTTGGGGCGCAGGGAATCAAGATCATGAGTGCCGGCAGGCTTAACGGTGCTGAGATAGCGCGAACCGAGTGGTATCGTGAGGGCCGAGTTCCTCTGCATACCTTACGTGCTGACATCGACTATGGGACGTCTGAAGCAAAAACAACCTATGGGATTATCGGTATCAAAGTGTGGGTTTTTAAGGGTGAATTGTTGGCCCACGGTGAAAGCTCAACAACGATCGCTGACCAGGCTGGAGACGACCCTTCGAAACGCTCACGCCGCCCCGGAAAAAGCAACTTTGGTCCCGATAACGAAACGAAAGTTGTAGCGCCCCGCCGTACAAGTAAAAACCCCGAGGCGCAAGGTGCTGAAGTGAAGTTTGAGGCAGCGGGCGCGCCTGAAGTATCAGTCAAACCCCCGGTTAAGCGTGTACGAAAAACAATAGTGACCAAGGCTGGTGAAGATAAGTCCGGCCAAGATGTCAAGGAGTAAATAGCATGCTGCAACCTGCACGCAGAAAATATAGAAAAGAGCAAAAAGGCCGGAATACTGGCCTGGCCACTCGAGGCGCTAATGTCAGCTTTGGTGAGTATGGTCTTAAGGCTACCGCTCGGGGCCGTCTTACCGCTCGCCAGATTGAGGCTGCTCGGCGAGCAATGACTCGCCATATCAAGCGCGGTGGCCGTATCTGGATCAGAATATTCCCCGACAAGCCTATTTCCAAAAAACCAGCTGAGGTGAGAATGGGTAACGGAAAAGGGAATCCCGAATACTGGGTTGCCGAGATTCAGCCAGGCAAAGTACTCTATGAGATGGATGGTGTTGATGAGGCTTTGGCACGTGAAGCGTTTGCCCTAGCAGCAGCCAAACTTCCACTTGCCACAACTTTCGTTACACGTCATTTGGGGTAAGCAATGAAACCAACTGAACTTAGACAAAAAAACGATGCAGATCTCGGCAAGGAATTGCTCGATCTACTTAAGGCCCAGTTTTCTCTACGCATGCAACTGTCAACGCAACAGTTGAGTAATACGAGTCAAATTGGAAAGTTGCGCAAGGATGTCGCGCGAATCAAAACAATTCAGCACGAGAGAGTGACTGCAAAATGAATGAAGCCAGCCAGTCAATGCGCCGTACCTTAGAAGGGCGGGTTGTAAGTGACAAAATGCAGAAGACAGTGACGGTCCTTATTGAACGTCGTGTGAAACATCCTGTGATCGGCAAGGTGATGATTCGTTCAAGAAAGTATCACGCACACATTGACAGCATAGAAGCAGCTACGGGAGACCTGGTGCAAATAGAGGAGTGCGCTCCATTAGCGAAAACAGTTGCTTGGCGTGTCATTAAAGTTCTTGAAAAGGCTCGCGCCGTCTAAGAGCAACCTCTAAGAAAGCAGTTGACACGGCGGTCCCAATTATATAAGATGCTGCCTCTTTGCTAGAGGCCTGCTGAACTAACTCTGGTTAGTGCTAGGTTGAGTCCCCACGGAAGCATAGCTGGGGTCCAAAACTGACTGCGTATCCGTTGCGGATAGGATGCAGGTAAAGTTGGAGATATGAATGATTCAAATGCAGTCAAGGCTTGATGTAGCCGACAATACTGGCGCACGCTCGGTTATGTGTATAAAGGTAATGGGCGGATCAAAACGCCGCTATGCCGGCATAGGCGACATAATCAAAGTCAGCATCAAAGATGCTGCGCCGCGTGGTCGTGTAAAAAAAGGCGAAGTCTATAGTGCGGTCGTCGTAAGGACGGCAAAAGGCGTAAGGCGCGCCGATGGCTCATTGATTAAATTCGATGGAAATGCGGCAGTCCTGCTCAACAACAAGCTTGAGCCGATTGGTACGCGTATATTTGGGCCGGTTACTCGTGAATTGCGCGGCGAGCGCTTCATGAAGATCGTCTCTCTTGCTCCTGAAGTGCTTTAGTGCCGGGGCGGTAAGGGAAAATATCATGAAAAAAATACGTAAAGGTGATGACGTGGTTGTCATCTCTGGTCGGGACAAGGGCAAGCGCGGAACGGTGATTCTTCGTCTTGATGACGAAATGCTGCTCGTCGAGGGCATTAATCGTGTCAAGAAGCACACCAAACCAAACCCAATGAAGGGGCAGCAAGGCGGGATTCTTGAAAAAGAGATGCCGATCCATCTGTCAAATGTTTCCTTGTTTAATCCGGTAACGCAAAAAGGTGATCGCGTTGGCGTGAAGGTACTCGAAGATGGTCGTAAGGTCCGAGTGTTCAGGTCGAATGGCGAACTGGTGGAAGCTTAAGGGATAGGTCATGGCGCGCTTGCAAGAATTTTACAAGAAAGAAGTTGTCACGCAGTTGCGTGAGCAATTCGAATACTCATCGGTAATGGAGGTCCCGCGTATTACCAAGGTGACACTCAATATGGGTGTCGGGGAAGCGGTTGCAGACAAGAAGGTACTTGAAAACGCAGTTGCTGACATGACAAAAATTGCCGGACAGAAACCGGTAGTTACCAAGGCGCGCAAAGCAATTGCCGGATTCAAAATCCGTGAAGGTTATCCAATTGGTTGCATGGTGACTTTGCGCGGTACCCGTATGTACGAGTTTATTGATCGTCTCGTCAGTGTTGCCATGCCGCGTATTCGCGACTTCCGTGGAATCCCTGGAAATAAGGGCTTTGATGGTCGCGGGAACTACAACATCGGAGTTAAAGAGCAGATCATTTTCCCTGAGATCGAGTATGACAAGATCGATGTATTGCGCGGAATGAATATCAGTATTACCACAACGGCGAAAACGGACGCAGAAGCTAAAGCACTTCTATCTGCATTCAAGTTCCCCTTCAAGAATTGAGGGAGTAATGGCTAAACTTTCACTGAAGAACCGCGAAGCCAAGCGGACGAAAATGGTCGCAAAATACACTGCCAAAAGGGCAGAGTTGACGGCAATATTCAATAACGTAAAGCTTGGCGACGAAGAGCGCATGGAAGCGCGCCTTAAGTTTCAGCAATTGCCTAGAGACTCCAGTCCAGTTCGCCAAAGAAAGCGTTGTGCATTAACGGGTCGCCCGCGTGGCGTTTTCAAAAAATTCGGGCTATGCCGCAATAAGTTGCGTGAGTTAGCCATGCGCGGTGAAGTTCCGGGCATGACCAAGGCCAGCTGGTAAGGGGTGCGCTATGAGTATGACTGATCCAGTTGCTGACATGCTGACGCGTATTCGCAATGGCCAAATGGCTGAAAAGCACGGTGTGACTATGCCATCATCTAAACTAAAAGAGGCGATAGCTCAGGTTTTGAAGGATGAAGGTTATATCGAGAACTTTGCCGTGCGCAGTGATGAAGGCAAGGCAGAGCTTAATATTGAGCTGAAATATTATGCAGGAAAGCCTGTAATAGAACGTATTGAACGTGTTTCGAGGCCAGGGTTGCGCATTTACCGTGGAAAACAGAACCTTCCGAAGGTTATGAATGGTCTTGGTATTGCCATAGTTTCGACACCAAAAGGCGTGATGACTGATCGCAAGGCGCGCAGTGTCAACGTCGGTGGCGAAGTTCTCTGCATCGTGGCATAAGGGGAGATATATGTCACGTATTGCCAAAAATCCAGTAAATATTCCCAGCGGTGTTGAAGCGTCTTTTGTAGATGACAAGTTGGTCGTAAAGGGTCCATTGGGTTCGCTTACCCAGTTTGTGTTGCCGTCAGTAAAAGTGGAAAAAGAAGGTAATGCTTTGGTAAGCCGGGCTATTGAAAGCCAGCCAAATAGCTCTGCAATGTCGGGGACCATGCGTGCGCTTATGAGTAACATGGTCACGGGCGTAACAAAGGGGTTCGAGAAAAAATTGACATTAGTCGGCGTGGGCTACAAGGCGCAAGCACAGGGAGCTAAGCTGAATCTATCCCTTGGATTTTCGCATCCTGTTGTCCATGATATGCCTAGCGGTATTAAAGTAGAAACGCCGACGCCAACGGAGATATTGATTAAGGGTATCGATCGCCAGTTGGTTGGCCAGGTTGCTGCCGAAATTCGCGCTTATCGATCACCTGAGCCTTATAAAGGTAAAGGTGTGAGATATTCCGATGAGGTCGTGGTGATCAAGGAAACCAAAAAGAAGTAAGTTTGCCTAGCTAGCGAAATTAAAGGTCGAATCATGAATAAAAAAATAGCTCGTCTGCGCAGGGCGCGCAAAACCCGCGCCAAAATTGCTGAGCTTAAGATGATGCGTCTCAGTGTGTTCAGGAGTAATTGTCACATGTACGCGCAGATTTACTCGGGATGTGGTACTAAGGTAATTGCTTCAGCTTCTACAGTTGAGGCTGAGGTACGCAAGGAACAACCGAACGGTGGTAACGTTGGTGCAGCCCAGTTGATTGGCAAACTCATTGCAGAAAGAGCTAAGACTCAGGGTGTGAGCGAGGTTGCATTTGACCGTTCTGGGTTTAATTATCATGGGCGCGTCAAAGCGTTGGCCGACGCGGCCCGCGAAGGCGGATTGAAATTCTAAAGCCGGTACAAGGGCGAGATCGAAATGGCGAAACCGCAAAATAAGAAACAGCAACAAAACACCGAAGAGCGCGATGATGGTTTGCGCGAAAAAATGGTTGCAATCAATCGAGTCACGAAGGTTGTCAAGGGTGGTCGTATCCTTGGCTTCGCAGCGCTCACTGTAGTAGGTGATGGTGATGGTGGTGTGGGTATGGGCAAAGGTAAGGCGCGCGAAGTACCCGTCGCTGTACAAAAAGCGATGGACGAAGCGCGTCGTAAGCTATCTAAGGTTAACTTGCGCGACGGAACCTTGCATCATTCTGTTACCGGTAAGCATGGTGCAACAAAAGTCTTGATGTCGCCTGCTTCAGCGGGTACCGGTGTTATTGCCGGTGGCCCAATGCGTGCGGTGTTCGAAGTTATGGGCGTAACGGATGTTGTAGCTAAAGCAATTGGCTCAACCAACCCTTACAACCTTGTCCGTGCAACGATCAAAGGCTTGATGGCCATGAACACCCCCGCCGAAATTGCCGCCAAGCGTGGCAAGTTAGTGCAGGAAATTCTGGAGGCGTAATCGTGGCAGACAAGAAAATCAAAATCACACTCATAAAGAGCGTAATTGGCACCAAGGAGGATCATCGGGCGACAGTGCGTGGTTTGGGTTTGCGTCGTCTTAACCAAACATCCGAATTGCAAGATACACCTGCTGTTCGTGGGATGATAAAAAAAGTAGCATATCTTGTGAAGTGCGAGGGTTAATGCAATGCGCCTCAATAATCTAAAACCGGCCGTTGGCGCCAAGCACGCAGCTAAACGTCCTGGCCGTGGGATTGGAAGCGGACTAGGGAAAACTGGTGGCCGTGGTCACAAAGGCCAGAAGTCACGCGCAGGTGGTTTTCACAAAGTGGGTTTTGAGGGCGGTCAGATGCCCTTGCAGCGTCGTCTGCCCAAGAGGGGTTTTATTTCCCTGACGGCGGGCCGTAATGTTGAGGTCAGACTATCTGAAATTGAGAAACTTCCGGTTGATGATATCGACCTGCTGACGTTAATGCAGGCTGGAGTGATCCCGGCAGAGAGTATATCTGCCAAGGTTATCCTGTCGGGGAAATTAACGCGCAAAGTCAGTCTCAAAGGTGTCGGAGCAACAAAGGGTGCACGTGCAGCGATAATCGCTGCTGGTGGCTCGGTTGCCGACATTGCTTCAGTTAGTTAAGCGAATCTCCCGGAGCTAATAAAGTGGCCAATGCCACCACAGATGCACTCGCCTTAGGTAAGGCAGGCAAGTTCGGCGATCTTTGGCGCCGGCTGTGGTTCTTGCTGGGTGCGCTTGTCGTTTATCGTGTGGGTGCGCATATTCCCGTGCCTGGCATTGACCCGGTACAACTTGCGGAATTATTCAACTCACAGCAAGGCGGGATTCTTGGGGTTTTCAACCTATTTTCGGGTGGTGCGCTTTCGCGTTTTACAATTTTTGCGCTGGGCATCATGCCCTATATATCCTCATCGATCATCATGCAATTGATGTCGATAGCTATACCTACCCTCGAGCAGCTGAAAAAAGAGGGAGAAGCGGGCCGCAGAAAGATCACGCAGTACACACGTTATGGCACAGTTGCATTGGCGTTGTTCCAGGCCACGGGAATTGCCATGGCCCTCGAAACGCAGGCGGGTTTGGTTCTTGATCCTGGGATGATGTTCCGTCTGACGACCATAATGACACTGGTTACCGGAACAATGTTCCTGATGTGGCTGGGAGAGCAGATAACTGAGCGAGGCCTAGGTAACGGCATATCGATTATCATTTTCGCAGGTATAGCGGCAGGCCTACCCAATGCGCTAGGCGGCTTGTTTGAATTGGTGCGCACCGGTGCGATGCACCCGCTGACATCAATAGTCATATGTATTCTGGTGGTTGTTGTTACGGGGTTTGTGGTTTTTGTTGAACGCGGCCAACGAAAAATTCTTGTAAATTACGCTAAGCGCCAAGTCGGAAACAAGATTTATGGTGGTCAAAGTTCTCACTTACCTTTGAAACTCAACATGTCCGGGGTAATCCCGCCGATCTTTGCATCATCAATCATACTGTTTCCTGCTACTGCTGCAGGGTGGTTTGGTTCAGGTGAAGGAATGCACTGGCTTAAGGACATAGCAGCTACTCTGTCCCCCGGGCAACCAATTTATGTAATCCTGTACGCCGCTGCGATCGTATTCTTTTGCTTTTTTTATACTGCGCTCGTTTTCAATTCCAAGGAAACTGCAGATAATTTGAAAAAAAGCGGGGCATTTGTTCCTGGCTATCGTCCCGGTGATCAGACCGCTCGATACATTGACAAAATTCTCATGCGTTTGACTTTGGTTGGCGCGATATACATTACCTTGGTATGCCTATTGCCGGAGTTCCTGATTTTGAAATGGAACGTACCCTTTTATTTTGGCGGAACCTCGCTGCTGATTATCGTTGTTGTTACGATGGATTTCATGGCTCAGGTGCAGGCATATGTAATGTCGCACCAGTATGAAAGTTTGCTCAAAAAGGCAAATTTTAAAGGTAGAGGGCTGCCAGCCCATTGAAAAAGTTGTACAAGCAGGTTCATGTCGAAAGAAGATGCTATTGAGATGCAAGGTGAGGTTCTGGAGAACCTTCCTAATGCAACATTTCAAGTGAAGTTGGAGAATGGGTATGTTGTCCTTGGCCATATATCTGGAAAGATGCGTATGCATTACATACGGATTCTTCCAGGGGACAAGGTAACGGTGCAGCTAACGCCTTACGACCTGAACAAGGGGCGTATCGTATTTAGAGCCAAGTAAAAAGATTTACAGAGTTGCGGAGAGAAAAATGAGAGTTCAAGCGTCTGTCAAGCGCATTTGTCGCAAATGCAAAATTGTTCGTCGCCATGGTGTTGTCCGAGTGATCTGTTCAGATCCGCGCCACAAGCAACGTCAAGGTTGATAAGGTATAAGTTTTCTTATAGAATCACCGGCTCGCATTTTGAGCCGGCCCAATTGTCTCAATTGGACAGCCAATTGAATGTTGTCTAGGATAAGGTAAGCGTATGGCCCGTATTGCAGGCGTAAACATTCCGAATCATCAGCATACCGAGATTGCCCTGACGGCAATCTATGGTATTGGCCGAACGCGTGCGCAAAAGATTTGCGACGCTGCAGGTGTAAAGCGCTCGATCAAGATCAAGGATCTGACCGAGACAGACATGGATCGCCTGCGCGAACAGGTTGGTCGGTTCGTTGTTGAAGGTGATCTTCGTCGTGAAGTGACCATGAGCATCAAGCGACTTATGGATCTCGGTTGTTATCGAGGTGTTCGTCATCGGCGTGGTTTGCCGGTACGTGGTCAACGAACGCGTACCAATGCTCGTACGCGCAAGGGCCCACGCAAGTCGGTTGCCGGCAGTAAAAAATAATCAGCAGGGTATATATACATATGGCCAAAACCACGACCAAAGTACGCAAGAAGGTCAAAAAGAATGTTGCAGAAGGCATCGCGCACGTACATGCTTCCTTCAACAATACAATCATTACGATCACCGATCGCCAGGGGAATGCGTTGTCTTGGGCAACTTCTGGCGGCGCGGGATTCAAGGGTTCGCGTAAATCCACACCGTTTGCTGCTCAAGTTGCCGCAGAGGCAGCAGGCAAGGCGGCTTTGGAGTGCGGAATCAAAAATCTCGAGGTGCGTATCAAAGGACCAGGCCCGGGCCGCGAGTCCGCTGTCCGTGCGCTGAATGCCCTGGGCATCAAGATCAGCAGCATTACCGATATCACACCGATCCCACACAATGGTTGCCGGCCGCCCAAGCGCCGCCGCATCTAAGGTTGAAGTAAGGAGTTACGCAGAGTGGCACGCAATCTCGATCCAAAATGTCGTCAATGTCGCCGTGAGGGGGAAAAACTCTTCCTCAAGGGTGAAAAGTGCTTCACCGATAAGTGTTCTATCGAACGTCGTTCATACGCGCCTGGCCAACATGGCCAGAAATCCGGGCAACGTCTTTCAGGCTATGGCCAGCAATTGCGGGAAAAGCAAAAGATTCGCCGCCTGTATGGCATACTCGAACGTCAGTTCCGCAAAGTTTTCGCTGAGGCAAGTCGCCGCAAGGGCCAAACTGGCGAGAATTTGTTGCAACTGCTCGAAGGCCGTCTGGATTCTGTCGCGTATCGTATGGGCTTCGGTGCTTCGCGAGCCGAATCACGTCAGATCGTTCGCCACAATGGTGTTCTGGTCAATGGCAAGCGCGTCAATATCCCGTCATTCAACGTCACTCCCGGTGACACGATCCAACTAACTGAGGCTACCCGCCTTCATTTGCGGACCAAAGCCGCGATGGAAGCTGCGGAATCCCGTGGCTTTCCCGAGTGGATCGAAGTCGATATCAAGGCTGCCAAAGGCACTTTCAAGGCTTATCCGGCACGTGACGAACTGCCACCTTCCATCAAAGAAGGTCTTGTGGTCGAGTTGTATTCGCGTTAATTCCATTCTTTTGCGCCTGGGGGCATTTTGCCCTCGGGCGCATTTGTCCATTTGAGGAACGAAGATGCAAAGCTACGCGCTTCTTAAACCCCGCATCATCGACGTCCAGCCCCTTTCTCCGGTTCATGCACGTGTTGTGATGGAACCTTTCGAGCGAGGCTATGGCCATACGCTGGGCAATGCGCTTCGCCGCATATTGCTTTCATCGATGCCGGGTGCTGCACCCACGGAAATGACCATTGATGGTGTATTGCATGAGTATTCGACGCTGGAAGGTGTGCGCGAGGATGTGGTAGATATCATGCTTAACCTCAAAGGCGTGGTGATGCGACTGCATAATCGTGGCGAATCCACATTAACCCTTTCAAAGAAGGGTGATGGGACAGAAACGATTGTTACAGCTGCAGATATTCAGGCTAATCACGACGTTGAAATCATCAATCCGGATCATGTAATTGCGCACCTCGCACCCGGCGGGAAACTCGACATGCAGATTAAAGTCGAAGCAGGCCGTGGTTATGTCCCCGCGAATGTCCGCATTACCACCAAGGAAAGCAAGAGCATCGGCCGCATTCTCATTGATGCCTCATTCAGCCCGGTGCGCCGTGTCAGTTACCAGGTAGAAGCGGCCCGTGTCGAGCAGCGCACCGACCTGGACAAACTGATTATCGACATCGAGACCAATGGTGCCATCGATCCCGAAGAGTCGATCCGCTACGCGGCAAGTATCCTGATGGATCAGCTTTCGGTGTTCTCTGATCTCGAAGGTACGCCTATCTCGATCGAAGCACCCAAGCAGTCGTCAGTCGATCCGATCCTGTTGCGCCCGGTCGATGATCTCGAGCTGACGGTTCGTTCAGCTAACTGCCTTAAGGCCGAAAACATCTACTACATCGGCGACCTGATCCAGCGCACGGAAACTGAACTTCTGAAGACCCCGAACCTGGGCCGCAAGTCGCTGAATGAAATCAAGGAAGTTCTTGCTTCGCGTGGTTTGACTTTGGGCATGAAGTTGGAAAACTGGCCGCCGGTTGGGCTGGAAAAGATGGGCTGATTCTTTGCCCGGTAACGATATAACTCACAATAAAAATTAACCGGTCGCAGGCATAGCGCGGCGACCGCAAAAAGTGAAAGGAAAATACCATGCGTCACGGTAACGGACTACGCAAACTCAATCGTACCTCCTCGCATCGCCAGGCGATGCTGCGTAACATGACGGTCTCCCTGTTGCGTCATGAAGCTATCAAGACCACGCTACCCAAAGCCAAGGAGTTGCGCCGGGTAGTTGAGCCGATCATTACCCTCGGCAAAAAACCCTCTCTGGCTAACCGCCGTTTGGCATTCGATCGCCTGCGTGACCGAGAGATCGTCGGCAAAGTCTTCGATGTCCTTGGCCCGCGATTTGCCAACCGCAATGGCGGCTATCTGCGCATTCTCAAAATGGGCTTTCGCGTTGGCGACAATGCGCCAATGGCCTATGTTGAATTGCTGGATCGCCCGGAAGATGGTGCAGCAGAAGCTCCCAGCGTCGAGTAAGTCATGGCGCATTCAAAAGAGCCGGCTTCGAGCCGGCTTTTTTGTTGGCGCAGACGTTCTACAGCCGCCTCAGTGACTGAGTATTTTCGAAAGAAACAACTGCGCGCGCTCTGAGCGAGGCGTGCCAAAGAAATCGTCTTTAGTCGCATCTTCGACGATCCGTCCGTGATCCATGAAAATAACGCGATGCGCAACTTTGCGGGCAAAGCCCATTTCATGCGTGACCACCATCATGGTCATGCCTTCATTCGCAAGCTCCACCATGACATCAAGAACTTCATTGATCATTTCCGGGTCTAGCGCAGATGTCGGTTCATCGAAAAGCATGCAAATCGGATCCATGGCCAGGGCGCGGGCGATTGCAACGCGCTGCTGCTGCCCACCTGATAACTGGCCAGGAAACTTCTCTGCCTGGGATCTAAGGCCGACACGATCGAGCAATTTCAGTCCTCGTTGAAGGGCCTCGTCTTTACTTCGACCGAGCACCTTGATCTGGCCGATGGTAAGGTTTTCGGTGATGGACATGTGGGGGAACAACTCGAAATGCTGGAAGACCATGCCAACGCGAGAGCGCAGTTTTGAAAGGATGGTGGTAGGGGATCCGACCGATGTACCATCGACGATGACGTCGCCTTGCTCGAAAGATTCGAGGCCATTGACGCACTTGATCAGGGTAGATTTGCCTGAACCCGACGGGCCGCAAACGACAACCACCTCACCCTTGGCAATACGCGTGGAGCAGTCGGCAAGAACTTGAAACTGGCCATACCATTTACTGATGTTGTTGATTTCTATCATGGTGTAACTAGCGGATGATGGCGATGCGGGACTGTAGGTGCTTGACCAGTCGAGACAGTGAAAAGCAAATTACAAAGTAAATAACGGCGGCGAAGATATACATCTCAACCGGGCGGTTGTAATTTTTACCAGCGATTTCTGCAGCCTTGAGCAGATCCTTGGCGCCGATGGCATACACGAGAGAGGTGTCCTGGAACAGGATAATCGTTTGCGTGAGCAGGACGGGCAACATGTTGCGAAAAGCCTGGGGTAGCACAATGTGTCCCATGGTTTGGGCGTAAGTCATACCGATGGCCTGCCCGGCAAAAACCTGGCCACGCGACACGCTCTGGATGCCGGCGCGCATGATCTCGCTGTAATAGGCGGCCTCGAATGCAGTAAAGGTGATGATTGCCGAAGTTTCAGCCCCCATCGGGTAGCCGGTAATGAGCGGAATGATCAGAAAAAACCAGAGTATGACCATCAGCAGGGGGATCGAGCGCATCAGGTTGACATACCAGGACGCTGCCATCGCGAGTGGGGAAAACGGTGAGAGACGCGCGAGTGCCAGTAGCGTACCGAGAATGATGCCGCCCGACATGGCGATCAAGGTCAGGGTGACGGTGAACTTCAATCCTGTCCAGAGGAAGGGCAAGCTGGGTGCGATGACTGAAACATCGAGTTCGGTAAAAAAGCTCATTTTGCGCTGGCGATAAAACCGGGAACTCGGGTACGCTGTTCGAGAAAGGCCATGCCGCGGTTGGCGATGAAGGCGCAGATGAAGTAGAGCACGGTTACAGCGAGGTAAGTCTCGATGCCCTGCTCCGAATCCTCCTGCATCTGGCGGGCCTGGAAGGTGAGTTCCATCACGCCGATGGCGAAGGCGACCGAGGAGTTCTTGAAGATGTTCATGAACTCGGATGTCAGCGGTGGAATGATGATGCGGAACGCCATCGGCAGGATGACGTAGCGATAGGTCTGCGTCAGCGTGAAGCCGACTGCGAGCCCGGCCATTGTCTGCCCGCGCGACAGGCTCTGGATGCCGGCGCGGACCTGTTCGGCCACCCGGGCCGAGGTGAACAGGCCCAGGCAGAGGGTGGCGGTGATGAATTCCTTGGCGGGCAAGTCCTGCTTCACCCACAGCGACCATTCGCGAGGCAGCAGTTCCGGTACGACGAAAAACCAAAGGAACATCTGGACGAGCAGCGGAACATTGCGAAATAGTTCAACCCAGGTGGCGGCGAACCAGGCGAGCCCCTTATTCGGCGCCGTGCGCAGGGTGCCGATACCGATGCCGATGGACAGCGCGATCAGCCATGCAGAAATAGCGACCGCCAGCGTCCAGCCCAGGCCGGTGAACAGCCAGTTGAGATAGGTCTCATCCCCGCCCTTGACCTGCTCGAGGAAGATGCCCCAGTTCCAGTGGTAATTCATGGTGTGAAAGCGGCAGGATGGCAGTGCTTGCCGTCCGGCCAGTGCCGACTTTTCTTGTTATCGTTTATTTCTTGACGTTGAACTGCTCGGCCGGGGCATCGGTGGGGTTATTAAGCGCCGTCTTCAGCGTGTCGCTCATCGGGAAGTTCATGTTGGCGCTCTTGGGCGGGATCGGGCTCATGAACCACTTGGCGTAGAGCTTATCGATTTCGCCGGACTTGGCAAGATCCTTGATGACCGTGTTGACCAGACCCTGGAACTGCGGATCGTCCTTGCGGATCATGATCGCGATGGGCTCGATGTTGAGCGTTTCGCCGACGATTGCGTATTCGGAGGGATTCTTCGAGGTGACGATCAGGCCGGCCAGCAGGTTATCATCCATGACGAAGGCGACGGCACGGTCGGTTTCCAGCATCAGGAAGGAGTCGGCGTGATCCTTGCCATAGACTTCCTTGAAGTCGATGCCCTTGCCTTTTTCGTGGGCACGCATCAGTTGCACGGAGGTCGTGCCGGTGGTGGTGGCGACGGGTTTGCCGTTCAGTTGTGAGAGGCTGGTGATGCCGGAAGACTTCTTCACGGCCATGCGCACGTTGGTAATGAAGACCGTCGGGGCAAAGGCTACCTGATTCTGACGTGCGGCATTGTTGGTGGTGGAACCGCACTCGAGGTCGACGGTGCCGTTGGTCACGAGCGGAATGCGGTTCTGCGAAGTGACGGCCTGATGTGCAACCTTGAGGGTCTTCAGGTCGAGCTTGGTCTTGACGGTATCGACGATGCGATTGCAGATATCGATGTGGTAGCCGATCGGCTGCTGCTTGTCGTCGAGGTAAGAAAGCGGGTAGGAAGACTCGCGAATACCCATGGTGATCGAGCCGGACTGTTTTACCTTGGCCAGGGTGTCA
Organism: Rhodocyclaceae bacterium; assembly: GCA_011391215.1. GTDB lineage: Bacteria > Pseudomonadota > Gammaproteobacteria > Burkholderiales > Rhodocyclaceae > Sulfuricystis. The sequence goes on along the minus strand of JAABQX010000021.1, from coordinate 16,792 downwards.
GCCAACACCGGCTGCGACAGGGCAAGTGCGGAAACAAGGGTCAAACCAAACGTGAGAGATTTTTTCATGAGGTTCTCCTGATTGAGGGGATGGGCAACTATACCGTTTCTGCTGTCGGGCTGGTGTTTTCCTGTTGCTGCAGCGCCCACATTTGCGCATAGGCGGCTTCACGAGCCAGCAGGGCGCGATGGGTGCCGCGTTCAACGATATGGCCGCCGTCCAGCACGAGGATTTCGTCGGCGTTCATCACGGTGGACAGGCGGTGGGCGATGATCAGCGTGGTGCGGCCGATGGCGGCCTGTTCCAGTTCAGCCTGAATGGCCTTTTCAGTCTTGGAGTCGAGCGCCGAGGTGGCTTCGTCGAAGATCAGGATGGGCGGGTTTTTCAGCAGTGCGCGCGCAATGGCAACACGCTGTTTTTCGCCGCCGGAGAGCTTGAGTCCCCGCTCGCCGACGCGGGTCTCGTAACCATCGGGCAGGCGCTCGATGAATTCGGCGAGGTGAGCTGCGCGCGCCGCCTCCTGCACTTCCGCAAAACTGGCCGTCGGCCGGCCATACTGGATGTTGTAGGCCAGCGTGTCGTTGAACAGCACCGTGTCCTGCGGGACGATACCGATGGCGGCGCGTAGGGAGGCTTGTTTCAGTTGACGGATATCCTGCCCGTTGATGCGGATTGCCCCGCCATTGACGTCGTAGAAGCGGAACAGCAGTCGCGCCAGTGTGCTTTTGCCCGAGCCGCTGTGGCCGACGACGGCCAACGTGCGGCCGGCGGGAATTTCAAAGCTCACATCGTGCAGGATCGTGCGGCGGGATTCATAGGAAAAATCAACGCTGTCGAAACGCAGGGCGCAGGGGCCAGGTTCGAGACTGCGGGCGTCGGGGGCATCCTGAATCTCGCGGTTTTCGTTCATCAGCGCGAACAGGTGCTCGATGTCGGTCAGTGACTGGCGAATTTCGCGGTAGAGCACACCGAGAAAGTTGAGCGGAATGTAGAGTTGGATCAGGAAGGCATTCACCAGCACGATGTCACCGACGGTCATGCTGCCGTTCGCCACGCCGACGGCGGCGCGCCACATCATCAGGGTGACGCCCACCGCGATAATCACGGCCTGGCCGAGATTCAGGTAGGAAAGCGAAAACTGGCTCCTGATCTGGGCGGTTTCAAGTTTGCGCATGTGCTGGTCGTAGCGCTCCTTCTCCCAGCCTTCGTTATTGAAATACTTGACGGTCTCGTAATTGATCAGGCTGTCGACGGCGCGCGTGTTGGCGGACGAGTCGAGCTCGTTGACCTCGCGGCGGATATGTACGCGCAAGTTGGAGAGGATGATCGTGAAAATCACATACACCACCAGCGTGGCGCTGGCGATCAGCACAAAGCTGGCTTCGTAGCGCGTCGCCAGGATACCCAGTACCAGCGCGACTTCAACGATCGTCGGCAGGATTGAATAAATCGTGTAGCTGATCAGTGAGCCGATGGCGCGCGTGCCGCGTTCGATGTCGCGGGTCAGGCCGCCGGTCTGGCGCTCAAGGTGGAAGCGCAGCGACAACTGGTGCAAGTGATCGAAAACCTGCAGCGCAATGGTGCGCACTGCGCGTTGGGTCACGCGGGCGAAGATCAGTTCGCGCAACTCGGTGAACAATGAGACCGAAAAGCGCAAGACGCCATAGGCGGCGATCAGGGCCATCGGTGCGATGATGGCGGCAACGCCGGGGGCGAAACCGTCGATGATGTCCTTGAACACCAGCGGGACGGCGACGTTGGCCAGTTTTGCGCCGATCAGGCAGGCCAGCGCCAACACGATGCGGCCACGCCATTGCCACAAATAGGGAAACAGGGTCTTGACGGTCTGCCAGTCGTGACGCTGGGAGGAGGGAGGGGCGGGCAGAGCGATGTCGCGGCGCATGAAGGAAATTTTAACAGCGCATCATTGGCGCATTATGGACGGATGTGTGGCTGCGGTAAGATTCCGCTCATGAGAGAGTACTCGAACGAAATCATGCCCGGCCAGGAGCCGGTGTTGCGGGTGATGCCGATGCCCGCCGATGTGAATGCGGCGGGCGATATCTTCGGCGGCTGGGTGATGGCGCAGGTCGACGTGGCCGGGGCCATCCCGGCGATGCGCCGGGCGCGCGGCCGCATCGCTACCGTTGCCGTCAATTCATTTTTGTTCAAGCAGCCGATTTCGCCAGGCGATGTGGTGAGTTTCTACGCCAAGGTAATCAAAACTGGCCGGACTTCAATTACCGTCGATGTTCAGGTTTTCGCGGAACGCGACCCGGCCCATCCGATCATCGTCAAGGTCACCGAGGCGACGCTTACCTACGTTTGCCTGCATGCCGACGGCAGCAAACGTGAAGTGCCTGCTGCCGAGTCGCCATAAACAGTAAGGGTCTACGACTCTCAGGCGCCAACCAGTTGTGATGCCATGTGTTGGGAATTGGCGCTGGCACGCCGTCCCGCCATCACCGACTTTTCTGTGCCACCGGCTTTCGCTTCCATTTCTTCAAAGGAATCGATTTCGGGCTGGACAATAGTGCGCGTCACGCGCGAACGCTCGGGTGTGGCTTTGAAGCTCTGGGGTTCAAGCACCTCGATCAGGGTCAGCCGCCTGCGGTTCATTGCAATAATCCTTTCAATCGTTCATTCCGATGAACATACGACCCGAAGCATATAGCCGCAGTTCCCTGGGCGCATGTTGAATTTGTAACTGTATGTGAGGGTCTGCGGACGGACTTCAAGCAGCGTAGGCGCAAATTGACCCCGCTGCAGTTCCTACGTTTGCTAGAAACATGGCAAAAACCTTGTCCTGCTCTGCATTTGGTGGGATTTACCGCAGGGATATGATCGGGGCAGATTACCCAGAGTGGGGGCTTGACCGATTGTTTGCCACAGGAATGCCTGATTTGACCCGAACGCCTCATGTGGATGCCGACAGGCATTCGCCAGGACTGTCAGTTGACGGACGGCGCTGATGGAATGGGGCGCTTTCGGCTGGCGCGACGGGATTCTGCTCCTGGTGGTGCTGGCGGTTCTCTATGTGCTTGTTACCCTGCTCAAGCTCACGCAAGTGGGGCGCCATCGCCGCTCGCAGCAAGCTTCAGCTCATCAGACTGCATCTGAGCCGGAGAGCATGTTCTTCGAACCCGAAATGCCTGCACCGGTGGAGATGGTCACAGCCCTCCCCGCGCAGAATTTCGATTGGGACGATGTGAACGACCTGTTCGGCGATGCAGGGGAAAGTCCGGTAACGGCGAGCCCACCCCGTGCGCCGTCATCGCCGGCGGTCGAGTTTGCACCTCCAGCGGGGGCAACGGCGTCAATGTCGCGTGCGGTGGGTTTCGGCGAACATCTGGCAGAGCATCTGGCGCGTTCGGAAATGGAAATGGAAGTGCAGCGCATGCGGTCTGAAATGGAGCGCATGCGTTCCGAAGTAGAAGAGTTGCGGGCGGCGCGGCATGTTTCGCCGCAATATGCCGAGGCGATGGAACTGGCGCAGCGCGGGATGACGGCGCAAGACATGGCCGACCAACTGGGAATCTCGCTGGCCGAAGCCGAATTGGTACATGCACTGAGCCACAGCGACGGGAACTTTGACGAAGGAGAGCAATATGGCGCAGAAGGAAACGCCGATCATGACGGATTCAGTGCATACGGCCGCCCCACCCGCCATTCCGGCGGTTGAAGACGACGACGCGCTTAGAAAACGCTTGCTGTCGCGCATTGCGGTGGCCGGTGTGGCGATTGTTGGCTTGCTGGGTGGCCTGGCGGTTTATGATGCACTTAACAAAGAGCCTGCACCCGCGTTGCCGAAGATGGCTGCCGTGCCTGCGGAACCGGTTGCTCCGCTAGCCAAGGTTGAGGAAGAGAAGCCTGCCGAAACGGCGACTGTGGGGGAGAAGCCGGCAGAGCCTGTTGCAGAACCGGAGCGCACCGAAAACCCGATCGCCTTGCCCCCGGCCAAACCGCTGACGCCGCCCGCCAAGGCCCAGACGGCCTCGATCAAGCCACCCCTGCCGGTTGCTATGCCTGTCAAGCCGGATGCCTCGCGCGAGATCGCCCGCACTGTGCCCGAGAATACGCGACCGGCGCCAGTGGCCCGCGCGCCGCTCGAGCCTACGCCGGCCGCGCGCCCGCTGACACAGGCGGCCGAGACGGTACGCCACTTCCTAGTCCAGGTGGGGGTCTTCAGCAATCACACCAATGCCGAGGAACTGGTCACCAAGTTGCACGAGGCCGGTATCCCGGCGCAGATAGAATCACGGGTTCAGGTCGGTCCTTTTGTTTCGCGTGCCGAGGCCGATGCCGCGCGTGCCAAGCTCAAGGCCATGGGTCTCGACGATGGTTTGCTGGTCAAGAGATAAGGCAATGAATATGAATATCGACACTCCCCACGCCGGATCGATCGGCACCGCCCCGGACCATGTCATCGAGTTTCCGGAGGGCCTCGCCGGTTTTGAAGACTGCCGCCGTTTCACCCTGTACCACCCCGAAACCGCAGAAGGCGCCGCGCCGCGCTATTTCATCCTGCAATCGCTCGACGACCCGGCCGTCGCCTTCAATATCGCCGACCCGTCGCTGTTCGGCTTCAACTATGAGATCAACCTGACCGACGAAGAGTCGTCCGTGCTTGACTTGGCCGATCCGTTAGAGGCCGCCGTGGTCGTGATTCTGGTCAAAGATGGCGAGGGCGTGCGGGCAAACCTCAAAGCGCCACTCATTCTCAATGTGCGTGCCCGCCGTGGCATCCAGCACGTCTTCTCCGGGCTCGATTACCGGCTTGCGCCCAACCCTGCGGAATAACCTATGTCGCGTCAGATCATCAGCACCCCTAACGCCCCCGCCGCCATCGGCACCTACTCGCAGGCCGTGCGTTGCGGCGAGACAATTTATATGTCTGGCCAGATCGGTCTCGATCCTGTCACCATGCAGATGGTCGAGGGTATCGACGCACAAATCGTGCGCGTCTTCGATAACCTCAAGGCGGTTGCCGAAGCCGCCGGCACGACGCTCGACGCCGTCGCCAAGCTCAACATTTACTTGACTGATCTTGCCAACTTCGCCAAGGTCAATGAGGTGATGGCGCGTTACTTCAATCAGCCCTACCCGGCGCGTGCCGCCGTCGGTGTGAAGGAATTGCCGCGCGGGGCACTGGTCGAAGCGGACGCCATTCTCGTGATTGACTGAAAAAACGAAAATTCCGGGGGCGACACCCGCCGTTGCCACCAAATTAGAGAAACTCGGCCTGACCTGTCAGGCCGATCTCGTTCTGCACCTGCCGCTGCGTTTCGAAGATGAAACACAGATTACTGCGATTGCCGATGCGCTTCCCGGCACGGCGGCGCAGTTTGAAGTGACGGTGGTGTCATGCGAAATCGCCTACCGGCCGCGCCGGCAACTGGTTTGCCGTGTCGAGGATGCTTCCTGCGAGCACAGGAAACACGCCGGGCCGCCCCAAGTGTTTCCTGGCCCCCCGGGGGGAGGGCGACGTGAAACGGCGTCTTCGGGGGGGGATTTAATTTTGCGCTTCCTTAACTTCTACCCAAGCCAGCAGAAGGTGCTCCAGCCGGGGGCGCGCCTGCGCGTCTTCGGCGAGGTGCGCGGTGGTTTCTGGGGTGCCGAACTGGTACATCCGCGCTTTCATGTGATTCACGACAATGAAATGCTGCCGACCGCCTTGACGCCCGTCTACCCGACCACGGCGGGGTTGGGGCAGGGCACATTGCGGCGGCTCATCGAGCGTGCGTTGAACGAGGTCGAGCTCGGCGAAACCCTGCCCGAATCGATGGTGCAACGGCTGCAACTGGATGATTTCGCAGCAAGCGTGCACTCGCTGCATGCCCCGTTGCCCGGCCTCGCGGCGGACGAGCTTGCCGCCGCCCAGCGTCCGGCCTGGCGGCGCATCGCCTTCGACGAACTGCTCGCGCAGCAAATTTCCTTGCGGCAGTCTTACGCCGCGCGCCGCGCTCGCGGTGCGCCGTGTCTGGCCGGCGACGGCAGGCTGACGCGGCCACTGCTCGCCAGCCTGCCCTTCAAACTCACGGCAGCACAACAGCGTGTCTGGCAAGAACTGGCGCAAGATCTTGCGCAGCCGCACCCAATGCAACGCCTCTTGCAAGGCGATGTCGGCAGCGGCAAGACGGTGCTGGCGGCGTTGGCGATGTTGCAGGCGGTCGAGGCCGGCCATCAGGCCGCATTGATGGCGCCCACGGAAATCCTCGCCGAGCAGCATTACCGCAAGCTGAGCCAATGGCTGGCGCCGCTCGGACTGGAAGTGGCCTGGCTGTCGGGCAGCCAGAAGAAAAAGGACAAGACGGCGGCGCTCGCAAAAGTCGGCGCTGGCGAGACGGCACTGGTGGTGGGTACGCATGCGCTGATCGAGGAAGGCGTCGAATTCGCCCGGCTCGGGCTGGCCATCGTCGATGAACAGCACCGATTTGGCGTACGGCAGCGACTGGCGCTCAAACAAAAGGGTGTCCACTCCCATCAGCTCGCCATGTCGGCCACGCCGATTCCGCGCACATTGGCAATGAGTTATTACGCCGATCTCGATGTCTCGGTGCTCGACGAGTTGCCGCCCGGGCGCACGCCGATAATGACCAAACTGGTCGGCGCCGCGCGGCGCGACGAGATCGTCGAACGGGTGCGCACACTGTGCCGCGGCGGGCGACAGGCTTATTGGGTCTGCCCGCTGATCGAAGAGTCGGAGGCGCTGCAACTCAAGACGGCCGAGGAAACCTACGCGTATTTGACGGCCGAACTGCCCGAGCTAAAGGTCGGCTTGGTGCATGGCCGACTCAAGACGGATGAGAAAGCGGCAGTGATGGCCGCCTTCGTGCAAAACGAAATCCAGTTGCTGGTGGCGACGACGGTCATCGAAGTCGGTGTCGATGTGCCCAACGCCAGCCTGATGGTGATCGAACACGCCGAGCGCTTTGGTTTGGCGCAGTTGCACCAGTTGCGCGGCCGCGTCGGTCGCGGTGTCAGTGAATCAGCCTGTGTCCTGCTCTACGAACCGCCGCTCTCGGAAACCGCGCGCGCGCGGCTCAAGATCATCTACGAAAACAGTGACGGCTTCGAGATCGCCCGTCAGGATTTGCACCTGCGTGGCCCCGGCGAATTCATCGGCGCGCGCCAGAGCGGCTTGCCGCTGCTACGTTTCGCCGACCTCGAAGATACGGCGCTGGTCGAGGTGGCGCGTGAAGCAGCCGAAGAAATGCTGGTGCGCTGGCCGGAACATGCCGAGCGACATCTTGCCCGCTGGCTGGGCGGGCGTGCGGAGTTACTGAAAGCCTGACAGAAAAATCGGCGCTGGCGGGACGGCACAGGCCAGGCCGGTGAGTACCTGATCGCCGGATTACGACAACAGCCGATACCAAGCTGGCCTATTGTGGCTATAGTAAGCGGATTCATGCATTGGGGTGGGCGCATTTATGGTTGCGATACCGTGGGCAAGACAGTTAGTTGCTTTGGTGTTCCTCCGCCCGGCTGAGCGACGGGTGGCGCGTACCGCAGTAGCAGCATTTGCACTGCTCGCCACCAGCGTCACGCAAGTTTGTGCCCAGACCCAGGCCGAGTTCGAGAACTGCCTCGTCCGCCTGCAACCGGCGGCGCAGAAATCCGGCGTCCAGCCGGCCAGCTACGAGCTTTTCACGCGCGGCACCCAAGCCGATTTCACCGTCATCGAGAAGCTTAACTACCAGCCGGAATTCAGGCTGGCGATCTGGGACTACCTGGCCGGACTCGTTGACGACGAGCGCATTGCCGACGGCAAGGCCAACCTGGCTAGCCACGCAGAGGTCCTCAAGCGCGTTGAGGCCGCCTACGGGGTCGATCCGGCGACGGTAGTCGCCGTCTGGGGCGTCGAAAGCAATTTCGGGCGCATCACCGGCAATTACCCGCTGGTCCAGGCTCTTGGCACACTGTCCTGCTTCGGCCGCCGCCAGGGCTACTTCAAGGGTGAGTTCTTCGCTGCCCTGCGCATCCTCCAGCGCGGCGACATCGCCCCCGAGCGCCTGAACGGCTCGTGGGCCGGCGCCTTCGGCCACACCCAGTTCATGCCCGCCACCTATGAGCGCCTGGCGGTCGATTTCGATGGTGACGGCCGCCGTGATCTCGTCGACAACAGCAGCGACGCTCTCGCCTCGACGGCCAATTTTCTCCGTCGTGGCGGCTGGCAGAGCGGCCAGTCGTGGGGCTTCGAGGTGCGCCTGCCGGACGGCTTCAACACCTCGCTGGCCGGGCGCAAGAACAAGCGGGCACTGTCGGAATGGGCCGATCGCGGCGTGGTTGCAGTCGACGGCCGCCCAATGGCCAATACCGGCCTCGCCGCCGAAGAGAAAACCGGCATCCTGCTTCCGGCCGGCCCGCGCGGCCCCGCCTTCATTGTCACCCGCAACTTCGATGTTATCTACGGCTATAACGCCGCCGAAAGTTACGCACTGGCCATCGCCCATCTTTCCGACCGCCTGCGCGGCGCGCCGCCCTTCACCACGCCGTGGCCGACCGACGACCCCGGCCTGTCACGTGCCGAGCGCCGTGAACTGCAGACCCTGCTTGTTGCCTGCGGCCACGACATCGGCGCGATCGACGGCGCGCTCGGTGACAAGAGCCGGGCCGCGATCAAGCTGGAACAATCCCGGCTCGGCCAGGAAGCCACCGGCCGCGGTGGACAGAACATATTGCGCGTCCTGCGTGCCGAGTCCGGCACCTCCCATCCCGCCAATCGTTGAAGAAAACCACCTGACGCCCACCCTGCGCCACCCCCGGCTTGCCCTGCCGCAGGCCAGCAAAGGCAGCCAGTTTTCAGGCAGCGGCAGCGATCAGGTCGGAGGACGCTTCAAAGCCGAAAGATGACTCCCAGGCAGAGCGAATTGCGGCTGCCCGTAAGCGATTCGTAGGAGTTGTCTTCGTAGCGGTCATAGATGTAGGTGGCACGGAAGATCATGTTCTCCTTGAACTCATAGTCCATTCCAAGCGAAAACGTATGCAGACGAAAGTCGGTCTTGTCATCGACAACCGGCAACGAAACCCCGGCCAGACCATTGCCGTTATCGCCGTTCGCCAACATCAGGCTGTAATAACCGCTGAACAGGTAGTTCTCCCATTTTTTCTCGATGCCGGCCGAGACCGTCTGGCTCGTCACGTTGTAGTTGAACTGGTCCAGGATCAGGAATTCCAGCGGCACTGTCGGGTGGTTGTTCGGGCCACCAGGATTCGGGAAATCGAAACGCAGCCGGTTCGTGGAAAAATAGTAGGCGCTGAGGTCATTCTGACTCCAGTCATAGCCCAGGCTCAACTTGAGGTCTTCCTCCGGCACAAAGCTGAAGTTCACCCCGAACGACTGCATGGTGTTCTCGACCTCCTGGTTCTGCGGGTCGGCAAAGCCGGCCGGCGCCACGTCGTAGTCGGAAAAACTCAGCGAGTCGTTCAGTTTGCGGGAATAGTTGTAATAGCCGGTGACCACCAACTCGTTCCATTCCGGGTCGGTGTAGATGGCCGAGGACTTGAACTTGAACATCTCACTCGGATTCGTGGCCAGCTGCGTCTCGTCGGCCCACAGGTAGGACGGCGTGGCGCGCAAAGTCAATCCGGTTGTCGGGTGCGAAACCAGCTTGATGAAGACTTCATTCGCTTTGTACTCGGTACCGTAGAGGGTTACGGGTGGCGCCAGTGCAGGCTCGGTGCCCCAGGTCAGTTCGTTTTCCTTGCTTTCGTATTTCCAGCCGGCGGACCAGGTCGTCTTCAGGACGCGCGGATAGAGCTTTGCTTCCAGCCCGTAGACGATATTCCTGTAGTTGTCGATCCGCGGCATCACCATGCGTGGATCTCTTTGGGCGGAAACGGGTTCGTAGAAATTCTCGACGGGATATGGGGAATTGTTCTGCCGCTGGTTGTAGCGGGCAAAGGCTTCCAGCCCGACCGACTGCGACACGTTGAATTTCCCGTTCAGGTAGGCACTGCCGGTATTCGTGTTGCCGTCGTCGTACCCCGATGCATACTGGGGCTCGGAATAGGTATCCTGTTGCAGCGTTGCGTAGCTGGCTCCGGCGCTCAATGCCGCAGTGTCGCCGAAAGTCTTGCTCAGCCGCAAGGCATTGCGGTACTGGGTCGAATCAGGTACGAAGTTGAGCGGTGTGAGGAGGTCAGTCCCTCGGGCAAAAAACCGCGGAATACCGGACCAATTGGCCACATCACCGAAAGTGGCAGGCAGCGTTTCATTGGTGAACCTGTCAACAAAAAACTCGTAGTTGAAGAACCACTCTTTGTCTGGCGTCCAGTTGAGGTTGAAGGCCAGCTTGGCGTCCTTCTCGTCGACCGAATTGGAATAGCCGCGCCACTGTTCGCTTTCCGGATTTGCCTGGCTGGGATTCTGTTTGCCTTCGTTGAGGATATAGCTGCTGACCTGGTTGCCTTGGCGCGTATAGCCGTCGGCGCTGAGCTCAGCGGAGAAGCCATGCTCGGTGAGCGCTTCCGGCCTGAGCAGCAGGCTGCCGCCGTAGGTACTGCGCCGGATCGCGTACTCGCTCACGGTCGGGCTGTCGTTGGTGAAATCGGCAACATACCCCGAACGATCGACTTTGTTCTGGGCCGGATCGCCGTACCTGGGGTCCGTCCCCCCAACTACCATGTCAGGGTTATAGAGAAAATCGAATGAGCCCGAGACCGTCTTGAAGGTCGAGTAATAGGCCTTGAATTTTGCCGGGCGAAAACTGCTTAAAAGGCGGAGCCGTTGGCTGTTTTCCCCGTAGCCTTCCTTTTCCAGGAACAAGGTGTCCCCGTCCTCCTTGAACAGCAGCTGGAAGTCGAGGTCGGCGATGAAGCCATTGGAGGTATTGCTGCCGCTGGTACTGTCGAGAAGGTTGTACTGGTTAAGGTACGCCGGGTTTCCCGAGTTGTCGAAATACCCGAGCTTCGGGAAAATGAATCCCTTCGCGCTGACGTTGTCCGCGCTCTCCGGTGGCACGACCGCGCTCGCCGGCGCTACGGTGTCCCCGGCAACGACGGCGGCGCCGGAAAGTTGGGCATGGCAGACGTTTGCGGCAAACAGGAGACTGATTGCAAGCGGGAGACTCTTCATGGTTAGCAGCTTCTTCATTTGGCTCTCCACGATCAGTAGCGCAGTAGCGGATCCTGCTGGCTACCGTGAATCGCGCCATGGCAGTTCGTGCATTCCCTGAGCACCGTGCCTGAGATTGATCTTGTTCCCGAGTTCGTGCCCGGTCCCTTTGCGGTACTCATGCCATGCTTGCCGTGCGCGACCGAATGGCACTGCAGGCAGACGGAAGGCTGCGAGACGCTCAACAATTTACGGTTCGGAGAACCATGCGGAGAATGGCAGTTCGTGCAGTCATCCACCACCGGCGCATGCTCGAATACTTTCGGACCGCGCAGCGCCTGGTGACATGTCAGGCACTTGTCACTCTTGCTCCACAGGGTTGTGGTCTGGCTTCCATGGGGATCGTGGCATCCCGAGCACGATACTCCGCCTTCAGTAACGGGATGATGCGAACGCATCTTGAACTGCGAGCCGACATCCTGATGGCATGTGAGGCATGCCACCGAGTTCCGGTCGACTTTTCTGGTGGAGAGATTCAGCCCCTTGGCGACCGGTGAAGCATGGATCGTGTGGCAATCGGTGCAAGCGCCGCCTGCCTTGGCGTGCACACTGAAGGCCCAGTTCATCAACTTGCGGCTCTGAATGTGGCAGCTTTTGCATTCCTCGACTTTCGGCAGTTTGACCGTCTTGCCGGCCTTGGAGAGCTCTGCGATAGTCTGGCCGGATTCGAGGTGGCAACTCTCGCACTCCTGCTTGAAATGCGCAGTGGCTGATGGCGTGCTGCCCTCCATATTCTTGTGGCAGGCGATGCATTCCTGCCCACGCGTATGCTTGCTCAGTGTCCTGCCGCTAAGTGGGTCGTCATCCGGTAACGAATCATCCGATGTCTCCCCCGACGCCTGCCAGGAGAAAAGCATCACAACAACGGCCAGAGAAACAACCAGCCATTTGGGAAGCGTCGCCATTTGTTAAATCCCTTGCGTAAAGTCGTTCATCATCATACAACTGACGCCCAATAGCCACCAGCATTAAAGACGCCGTTTCCGATGATCATCAGACGGAAACCGCATCATAGGTTTTCTCCCCCACAGCTACAAAGCGATCAAGAGCATCACCCATCAACTGTTTGTCACATTCTCACTCAACAAATCGAACATGCTGTTGACGATTGTCAATCCAGGTCATCGGCACGGTATTGTTTCGGACGCGCGTTACATTCTTACCACTCGCCATCCAGTATGTACTCGCCGGACGCGCCACGTTTTCGCGACCGCGCGCCAATAACGCTGTTCAAACCTTCTATCAGTGCCTTCTCACTGCTGACTACGAGTTGGTAGCGTCCGCCGCTTGGCGATCCTTCCGCAAAACCGTTGATCACCACGACGCCGGCCTCGGTGGAGACATCCGCACGAAAATTACTGTCATCCTGGCGTCGCGCCGAGATTGCGACAACATAGTCGCCTGAGTCCGGCCAAGGGAGGATCGAACTGCCCATGCCGTGCCAGCGCAGCATGGCAGCCCCCTCGCACCGCAAAAAATCATGCCGCATGGCCGCCCGGCGGCAGGTAAAGCGCTGACTGGTCAATTCGATGTCACCTCGCCAGGGGGCAGCTGCCAGCGGGTGATTCACCCCTGACAGAAGCAAGCCGGGCGGCAAACCGATGCGAACACCGCTCAAAATAAAGTCAGAGAGCCCGGCTTCCGCACTCCCGACACTGGTATCAAGCACTGCAACCAGCCTGCGATCTCTCCAGACGGGCTCAAGGGTCCATTCAATCGGCATCCAGGGCAGCCATTCCTGACGGGCGGAATCGCGCACCCAAAGTTCAGCCTGTCCCGATCGAACCTGGCCTGACGGAACGGCCAGGCGGACCTGGCCGCCGGTCAGCGATGAGACCATGCCTTCCAGCACCGATGCGGGAAGACGCAGGAAGATGAACGTAAGCAACCACGGCGCAAGCAGTGACAGACCCATCAGGATGGCCAGAATGACCAGCCATCTTTGGAGTGTTCCGTGCGCAAAGCCGCGCCGGTCAGGGCGCCGGATTGTCATCGACAGACCTGGCTAGGTGCCAGCCGCCCCTAGCGAGGCTTCGACTTTGACCGAGCCTGGCGGCGTACCGCCCCCACCCGCACCGCCACGCTCGACCTGTGCCCGCTCGACCCGCCAGCCCTGGGCAGCCAGACCAGCCAGCCAATTCACCCAGTCGTCAAAGTCGACGCTACCCTGGACGACCGCTTGCGAGGTTCCCGTTGCAGTCAGCGTCAGCGGCAGCCCATTGGCCTTCACGGAGGCGGCCACCTGCTCAATCGATGCGGGCGCCGGCGTCCGATGTTGCAATGCTGCGGATGCGCTCAGTTCATCAGCCAATTTCTGCATCGTCGCCAAACGTGTTTCGGCAGCCGGAAGCGCCTTGTTCAGACGGATGAGTTCGCTGCGCTGCCAGTCATCGACTGACATCAACAGCGCAACACCCACAACAATCCCGCACCACAAAGCCAAACGTCGCTCGCGCGGCTGCAGTTTTTGCCAGCGGGCCGCGGCCTGCCTGAACACTGTACTCATGGCGTACTCCTGCGTAGTGTCAGAGTGCCTGCGCCACCGGTCACGGAAACCTGGCCAGAAACTCCGCGCATGGCCAGCGCCGCAATGAGCGCCTGCCGCTGCTGTTGGTCAACGGTGGAATTGAAACTGACGTCGAGCACGCCGGCCTCGTAACGGATCCGTGTCAGCGCATCGCGACTCTCGGCTGCAAGGGAGTCGGCAAGCGCCGCCAGCAGCGCCAACATGTCGTCATCACGCAAGCCGCCATTTTTGGGTCTGGATTCGTTGAGTTGGCGACGCATCTGCAACACCGGATCAACGATCGTGGCCCCCGGAAAAGCTGCTTCGAAGATCGCCCGCGTTTTCGCGTTGAGGCCCGCTTCGCTCTGCCGTGCCAGGACGGCTGACAGCACGCCGACGCATAAATGCAGCGCCACCGCACCACCGGCAAGCCAGAGCGGCCAGCGCAAGCGCTCCCGCCAACTGCCGCCACTCAATCGCGGCGCGAACTGGCCATGCATGAGGCTTGTCGCCGGGATCGGCCAGAACCCATGCAGCGTCTTCTGTCCTTCTTCGGTCACTGCTGGCAAATCAAGGGATTTGGCCACCGGCACCGGCCCAAGAATACGCTGCACAGAAACCCCTTGACGAGCCTTGAGCGCTGCCCATGACACCGCCTCCGCCCCCTGCCGTGGCAGGTCTTCAGCAAGACCGCTGCCATCCGGCCAGCGCCAGTAGCGCATCTCGCCCTCATCGACACATACCGCTGTTTCCGCAAGGCGTGGCAGATACTGCAACCTTCCGTAAGCGGCGGCGAGCGGCTGCCCGATCGCCGCACAGGTATCGACGATACGGCGCAAGCGCGCAACATCGACCATGGCCACTACTGCGCGATCCTCTTCATATTCAAGGACCGTGAAATGCTGCCGGTCGGTCTCGGTGGGCAGTCGCTCTTCGAGCGCATAGGCGACCAGACGCTCGCGGTCCTGGCGGCGTGATTTGGGCAACTGAACCGAGCACAGGGATACCTGCGCACCGGACAAGACGGCGACCCGCCGGTCGGCCGCCGGCCAGTGGAGCGGTTCGCTGCGTCCCTGTTGCAATACGAAGCCGCGCGGACTGCAGAGCACCCAATCTGCTGCATGCGGAGTGGGCCAGCGTTCATCGATGAGAATTGTCAGTGTTGTCATAACATTTGTTGCCAGAGAATATCAGGCCATGCGTTAGCGGAGGCTCGGTGTAGCAGGGTACGCATCATAACGAGCGATTCACCGTAACTGGCGCGGGTGGTGGCCAGGAAGTATTGACTCGTGACGCCGCAGGAAGCCGTCGCCGCCGCACCGGCATAACGTGCATTGAAATCGGCGATATCGCGAAAAGGTGCGCGAACCCGCTCGGCAACCACGCGCTGAGCCACTGCCAGGTCAAGTTCGGGCAGCTCCGCCGCCAGCACTTCGGCCGGCGCCGTGTTCAGGTTGAGCGGAACACGCCGTGGCAGGGCACTCACGAAAGGCTGCAATCGCGCCAGCAGAGCGGGGGTGAAACCGGGCACACTGAGCAGGGAACCCACCCCAAGCAGTGGCTGGTCGTCGAATTGAACGCCATACGAAGCGCGCTCCGGGGCGCCATTCGCGGTCACCGTATCGCTGTCTGTCCAATCAGCCACCGCCAGGGCCAGGCGTACCGCCTCATTCTCCGCGGTGCCGAGCAAAACCAGCAGCCTGACAAACGCATCGATCTGATCCGGGTCCGCCTTACCTGCCGGCGACAAGCGGTTGAGATTGAAGCGCCCATCCTGTTCGACGATTTCCCCACTGAGTTTGCCTTCGAAAATATCCTGGGCTTGCCCACTCTTGACAGGCAGTGGCGGCACCTTGATGGCCCATGACTCCCCGGCATGGTCGATGCGACTGTTCCGCGCGTCTTCAGCCAGGATCGCGCGTGCCCAGTCGGCCGCCCCTCGCGCCAACCAGCGCGCCTGAGCAAAATCGCGACGCCCACCCAGGTTCTGCATTGCGTCACTTTGGGCCGTGATCATTTGTGTCGCCAGCAGGGTCGCCAGGGCTACGGTCAACAGGGCCGCGACCAGCGCGGCGCCACGCGATCCGCTGCGCATGTTCGCGAATGCACGGTTCATCGCAGCGCGACAACCCGAAAAACCGCACCGGGAACCCCGGCCAGGTTGATCCGCAAGCCAATTGCCGCCGGCGGCAACGTCCCCGCCGCAACTGGCGGTCCTTGCCACTCCATTGCCGAGTTACTGTTCTGCTTGCTGGACGGCCAGAACCATTCGACTGCCTGCGCCGACTCCAGAACCACCTCCGGCTCGATCATCTCGATATCATCCTTGCGGGTGAGCGTGACCCGAAACTTCCGCTCGTCGCGTTCAATTCGCCCTGCGTGCCAGCGATAGCGAATCGTCCTGGCTTCGTCACCCAGCCCGTTCGGTGCCAGACGGATAAGCCGCAAGGTCTGAAGGCCGGCATCATAGACCAGGCTGTCCGGCACGTGGAGCGGAACCTGCTGAAGATCGATCTCCAGGCGCTGCATGAAACGCGTTACCGACAACCAGCGCTTCTGCTCTGCACCTACGCGATCGCGACTATCCATGATGGACGCCAGCGATCGATAGGAAAGCAGGCCCAGCACCATGAAAATGCCCAATGCAATCATCAGTTCGATCAGCGTAAACCCGTGATCACGGTTGCCGCTTGCACGTCGGGCAATCATCGCGCAGTCCAGGCGGAAGTCATGAAGCCAGTCAAGGCCGCAAGCACTCTCGGCTCCTGCGGGCCGCCTGCTTCCGGCACCGACCACACCTTGACCTCGAGGCGCCTGAATTGGCCATTCGGTGTTGCCTGTATGTCTTCGACCCAGCGAAAACTCATACCCCCTTGTTCTACCATTCCCTCCATTCGCCCCGGTGGCAACCAGCGCCGCAGGGCGCGATGCTCCGCAAGCCGGTTATCGGCCACCCAAACGGCAAGCGTCCGCGCCCGCAGCTCGTCCATGTTGTTGGTCGCCGCGCCGACCGCGCGCATCACCGCCGACAAGGCAATGGCAAGTATCGCGAGGGCGACCATCAGTTCCAGCAAAGTAAAGGCGGACTGCCGATCATGCCTGCCCGAAAACCCGCGCGCCCGCGCCGCACCGGGGGTTCCGCAGCGCCGGGAGCATTTCTCGCCAGCCGT
>JAABQX010000020.1 GCA_011391215.1 Rhodocyclaceae bacterium | reverse complement strand
ACCTCGTCGATCCGCAGTGGCTGCGCGTGCTGGCCGGCTATTTCACCGACCCGGGCGTCGGCATCGTGCAGGCGCCGCAGGCTCACCGCGACTGGCACGGCCACCCGCTACGGCGCATGATGAACTGGGAATACGAAGGCTTCTTCCGCATCGGCATGCACCATCGGCACGAGCGCGATGCCATCGTGCAGCACGGTACGATGACCCTGATCCGGGCAGCCTCAATGCGCGACGTCGGCGGCTGGGATGGCGGCTGCGTCTGCGAAGACAGCGAACTGGGCCTGCGCGTCTTGCAGCACGGGCTGCGTGCCGTGTATGTCGATCGTGTGCTGGGCACCGGGCTGGTGCCAGCCGATTTTGGCGCCTACCGACGCCAGCGCCGCCGCTGGGCGCAGGGCGCGATGCAGATCCTGCGCCAGCATGCCGGCGCACTGTTCGGCCCCTCACCGCTGAGCCTGGGGCAGCGCTACCACTTCGTCGCCGGCTGGCTGCCCTGGATCGGCGATGCGCTGCATCTGGTTTTCAGCCTGGCCGCGATGGCCTGGACGTGCGGCTTCCTGTTAGCGCCGCAGCTGTTCAGCTTGCCGATCGGGCTCTTCGTGGTGCCGCTCACGGTATTTTTCCTCGCCCGCCTGGTGCTGGGCCCGCTGCTTTACTGGCGGCGCGTACCCTGCCCGCTCGCCGACATCGCGGGCGCCGCGCTCGCCGGCATGGGGCTGTCGCACAGCATCGCCCGAGGCGTCATCGCCGGCCTCACCCGCCGCCATGCCATATTCCACGTCACGCGCCGCAGCGATGCTTCGGCCAAGGCTGCGCCCTCCCGCAGCGCACGCCGCTTGCTCGGCGCAGTCCGCGAAGAGACCGCGCTGCTGCTCGGCTTGCTCACCTGCATCATGGCCCTGGCCCTGCAACGCCTGCCCGGAGACACTACGACAACCGTCTGGATGGTCGTATTGGGTGTGCAAGCCCTGCCGTATGCCGCCGCTCTCGCCTGCGGGCTGTTTTACGAGCAGGCGAAAGCGCGCCCGACACCGCTGACCTCCACTTATCCCAGCGGCTGAAACAGCACATCTAGATCGTCGGCACCGATCAGGTGCTGGCCGGTCTTGCCAGCCCGGGCGCCGCTGACGAGCTGGTCGGCCAGGCCCTGTTTGCGTGACTGCAGGGCAAGAATTTTTTCTTCCACCGTACCCTGTGTCATCAGCTTGTAGACGAATACCGGCTTGTCCTGGCCGATGCGGTGGGCACGCGCGGTCGCCTGCGCTTCAACCGCCGGGTTCCACCACGGATCGTAGTGGATGACGGTGTCGGCGGCGGTGAGGTTCAGCCCCGTACCGCCAGCCTTGAGGCTGATGAGGAAGAGCGGCACGCGGCCTTCCTGGAAGTCGTTGATCTGCGCCTCGCGGTTTTTGGTCTGACCGGTGAGCTTGGCGTATTTGATGCCCTGCGTGTCCAGCGCCGCCTCGATCAGGCTGAGCATGGATGTGAATTGCGAGAACAGCAGGATCTTGCGGCCTTCGTCGAGAAGCTCTTCCAGCATTTCCAGCAGCAGCGCGAGCTTGGCCGATGCGGCATGGCCTTTCTTGACCATGGCCTGCGCCGAGGCCAGCTTGACGAGGCGCGGATCGCAGCAGACCTGGCGCAGCTTGAGCAGGGCGTCGAGAATCATGATCTGGCTTTGGCCGACGCCCTTCTCTTTCAGCACGTCGCGCAATTTCTTGTCAAAGGCGACACGCAGCGATTCGTAGAGGTCACGCTGGCCGCCTTCAATGTCGACCCAGCGCACGATTTCGGTCAACGGCGGTAGCTCGGCGAGCACCTCCTCTTTGGTGCGTCGCAAGAGGAAAGGTCGCACGCGGTCGGAAAGATTACGCCGCGCGACGGCATCACCCTGCTTTTCGATGGGCGTGCGAAACACGCGGGTGAAGCGCTTGGTGACCCCCAGAAATCCTGGCATGAGGAAATCGAACTGCGCCCACAACTCGCCCAGATGGTTTTCCAGCGGGGTGCCGGTGAGCGAGAGGCGATGGCGCGCCTTCAGCTTGCGCGCCACCTGGTGTGACTGGGCCTTGGGATTTTTGATGAACTGTGCTTCGTCGAGCACCAGAAAATGGAAGGCCTGCGCCAGCAAGGTTTCCTGATCCCGCACCAGCAAGGCGTAGGTGGTAAGCACGATGTCGGCGCTAGCGATCTCGGCGAACAGCGCGGCGCGACGCGGGCCGTGCAGTGTCAGCACCTTGAGATCGGGGGCGAATTGCGCAGCCTCGTTGCGCCAGTTGGCCATCAGGCTGGTGGGCGCGATGACGAGGGTGGGCAGATCGGCACGGCCGCTGGTTTTTTCCAATTGCAGGTGGGCGAGCGTCTGCACCGTCTTGCCCAGCCCCATGTCGTCGGCGAGGATGCCGGCCAGGCCGTATTCGCGCAGGAACTGCAGCCAGTTGAGGCCTTCCTGCTGGTAGTGGCGCAGCTCGGTGCGAAAAGTCGGCGCTGGCGGGACGGCGGTGATGCCGGAAAAATCCCTCAGGCGGGCGCCGATGGCGCGCAGGCGCTCGCCGCCCATCCAGTGCGCCGGCTGCTCATCCAGCGCGGCCAGCACGGCGGCGTGATGGCGCGACAGGCGTGGCCGCTCGTCGTCGAGGAATTCTAGTAGCGGCAAGAGCCAGGCGCGCAGGCGTGCCACCGGCACCGGCAGGATGCGCCGTGCGTCGAGTGCAACCGCGACATTTTCCGTATCGGCCATGCTCTCGAGACGTTCGAGCAGGCGCGGCTGGTCGGCGATCAGGCTGACCAGCGGCGGTACCAGGCTGACGCGTTCGCCGGCAATCATCACGCCCAGGTCGAGATTGAACCACTCGTTGCCGGGTTCTTCCTCGACATCGACAAACCAGTCTTCCGGGCGCGCCAGCTGGAAGGGAAAGTCGTCGGCAATGTCCACGCCGATGCCGGCTGCTTCGAGCCGGGCAATGCCGTCGGCCAGAAAGGGCAGCCAGCCGCGCCCATCCGGCATCAGCGGGACGAGGCATTCGCCTTCGGACCCGATGCGCCGGTAATTGGGTTTGCGCCGGGACAGGCTATCCAGCCCCACAGCCTGCAGGCGCTGCCAGACTAGCAACTCGGCGGAAACATCGCGCGCCAGCGTCTTCGTTTGCACACCGTGCTGCACGTGCATCAATGGCGGCGGTGCGGCCTCGCCGATCACCGGCGGCAGGTCGGGATAATCGAAAACCAGCTCCGCCAGCCCGATTTCATCATCCATACTGCGCAAATGCACGTGGCGGATGCGGCCCAGTTTCAAAAACAGTCGCGCGGTCGGCACGCCTGCCGAGGGAATGCTGGATCGTGGCGGAACCAGTCGTTCACGGCGCTGATCGGCCCGCGCCAGCACCGTGATCAACAGGGCGGCAGCATGCTTGCAGCGGGGTCCAACCGGACAGGTGCACTCACTGCTGACAGCCAGGTATCGGCCGCTTCCGGGGTCGATCGAAACCCGCGCATGCACCGCATAGGGGAAACGCTGCGAGCCCCGCACGGCGCCGCCGCCATGCAGGCCGCGCCCCTTGTCGTCATCCACCTCCAGAACGGTGACGCGCGCTTCTGTGGCATACACAACCCCGCGAGCAAGCGTTGCCGGATCGAAAAAAATGGCCAGATCGCTGGCCACGGAGGGGATACCTTGCATGCGGGAATTCATGGGGCAGCATTATGCCCCACCTGTCAATCCCCCCCGGGGTAAAGAAGCGCCGGCGCAACGCCTGCCAGCAAAAAAGTCGGCGCTGGCGGGACGGGACTGCCTCAGGAAACGTTCTGTGCCAGGCCGTTGCCCTGCACCATGACGATCTGCGCCGGTGTCGGCGCGGCATAGCCGGCAGCGCCGAAGCTTTCACGAATCATCCGGTTGGTATCGAAATACACTTGCCAGTAATGATCATTGTGGCAGTAGGGGCGCACAGCGAGCACCGGCCCGACCAGATTGAATTCGAGAATATCGACATCGACGGCTGGTGTGGCCATGACGTTGGGAATGGCGGCGATTTTTGTCTTGAGCAAGGCGATAGCGGCGAGCGGATCGGTCGATCCGGCCAGTTGTGCCTTCAGGTCAACCCGACGGAACGGATTCGTCGAGAAGTTCTGGATGTTGTCCGAAAACAGCTTGTTGTTGCTGATCGTCGTGAAAACTCCATCGGGCGTGTCGAGCGTGGTAGCGAACAGGCCAATTTCCTTGACGGTACCGGTCACGCCGGCCACATGGACGAAGTCACCGACCTTGAAGGGACGCAATACGATCAGGAATGCGCCCGCCGCAAAGTGTGCCAACAGCCCGGACCAGGCCATGCCGATCGCCACCCCGGCGCCGGCCAGCAGGGCCGCAAAAGTGGTGGTCTGGATGCCGAAGTAACCGAGTATCCCGATCACCAGCAATACGTTGAGGGTCACCGTGATGATCGAGCCGACATATCGCAATGCCGTCGGGTCGACTTTCTGTCTTTCTAGCGCGCTGCGCACCAGGCTGATGACAAAGTTGATCAGCATGCGCCCGATGACCCAGAAAGCGATGGCGGCCAGAATCTTGACACCGAATTCGACGGTGTATTGCACAATGATGTCCTGGTATTTCTCTAAGGTCGATATTTCCATGGGGTTTATCTCCGGGTGGGTTGCTGAAAGGGGAACCACAGCGAATTCTAGCAAGCGCGACCGCTCCAGCCCCTCAAGGGATGAAGAACCGCTCGCGGAGTTCTTCCAACCCCAGCAAATTCAGCAATTCGTGCAGCCGTGCGGCACGGTGGCGTGCCGGTCGGTCAGTACGGCGGGCGATGATCAGCTCGTTTTTCATGGAATGTTCCCAGCCGACCAGTTCGGTGACGTTGACCTGGTAGCCATGTGCCTCCAGTTGCAGGCAACGCAGCACATTGGTGATGTGGCTGCCGAATTCGCGCGTATGCAGTGGGTGGCGCCAGATTTCCGCCAGGGGATTCGCCAGCGCCATCCCCTTGTTTTTACGTAGAACTGTTGCAACCTCGGCCTGACAGCAGGGCACCAGGACGATGAATTTTGCCTGCTTTTTCAGGGCAAAACGGATGGCGTCGTCGGTAGCAGTATTGCAGGCGTGCAGTGCGGTCACGATATCGATCTGCCTAGGCAGTTCGGTCGAGTCGAGCGTTTCGGCCACAGTTTGATCGAGGAATGACATGCCGGCAAAGCCCAGCTTTTCGGCCAGCGCCCGCGACTTTTGCACCAGTTCCTCACGACTTTCGATGCCGAAAATATGCTCCTCGCCCGCCTGTTCCTTGAAAAACAGGTCGAACAGGATGAAGCCCAGATAGGATTTTCCGGCGCCGAGGTCGACGAGTTGAATTGCTGGGGAAATCTGCTTAAGTTCGAGCAGCAGCGGCTCGATAAACTGGTAGAGGTGGTAAACCTGCTTCAGCTTGCGCCGGCTATCCTGATTCAGCTTGCCGTCACGCGTCAGAATGTGCAACTCTTTGAGCAACTCGACCGACTGCTGCGGCTTTATTTCGGGTCTGATTTCGTGTTTGGCATTCATGGTTAGTGGTATTCTGTGTTGCATTGCAACATTCATAAGGGGCGCCAGCGCGCCATCTGAAGCGTATGAACTACGAACAACACTATTTGACCCCACTTTTCGAGCCAAAGTCGATTGCCATCATCGGCGCCTCGGAAACCCCTGGATCGATTGGCGCCACACTGGTGAGCAACGTCATCGATGGCGGCTTCAAGGGTAAGCTGTTTTTCGTCAATCCGCGCCACGCAACGGTGTTCGGCCAGAAGGCCTACGATTCGGTCGAAAGCATCCCGCAGCGGCTCGATCTGGTCGTCATCTGTACCAAAGCTGAAACCGTGCCGGGCATTGTCGATGCCTGCGGCCGTGCCGGCGCACGTAATGCCATCGTGATTTCCGGCGGTTTTGCAGAGATGGGTCCGCACGGCGCCAAACTGGCGCGCTCTATGCTGGACAGCGCCCGGCGCCACAACCTGCGCCTGCTCGGCCCCAACTGCCTGGGCATCATGCGCCCCGGCAGCGGCGTCAATGTCACCTTTGCCCACGGCAGCGCCAACCCGGGCACCATCGGCCTAATCTCGCAGTCGGGTGCCCTGTGCACCGCCATTCTCGACTGGGCACGGCCCAATAACGTCGGCTTCTCCAACGTCGTCTCGCTGGGTGCCGAGAGTGACGTCGATTTCGGCGAAGTACTCGACTACATGGTGGCCGATCCACGCACCGAAAACATCTTTTTGTACATCGAGGGCATCAAGAACGCCCGCCGCTTTATGAGCGCCCTGCGCGCTGCTGCCCGTTGTAAACCCGTGCTGTTGATCAAGGTGGGGCGCCACCCCGCCGGCAAACAGGCGGCGCTGTCACACTCGGGCGCGCTGGTCGGCGCCAACGATGTCTTCGATGCGGCCTTGCGTCGTGCGGGCGTGGTACGGCTGGGCAACGTCGGCCAGATGTATGCCGCAGCAGAAGCCTTGTTCTCTCACTTCCGGCCGCGCGGCAAACGCCTGATGATCATCACCAATGGCGGCGGCCCCGGCGTAATGGCGGCCGACCACGCCGACGACATCGGCATACCGCTGGCCGAACTCACCGCCGCCTCCAATGCCAAACTCAATGAAAGCCTGCCTTCAGGTTGGTCGAAAGCCAACCCGATCGACCTCGTCGGTGACGCCGACCCGGCACGTTACGGGGTTGCCCTCACCGCCTGCCTGGAAGACGAGAATGTCGATGGTGTGCTGGTCATCCTGACGCCACAGGCAATGACCGATCCAACCCAGGCGGCGCGCGTCGTCATTGATGTGGCGAAGAAATTCGATAAACCGCTGGTCACCTGCTGGATGGGCGAGGATCAGGTACGCGAGGCGCGCCACCTCTTCAAAGGAGCGGGGATTCCCACCTTCCGCACCCCGGAACCTGCCGTCGAATTGTTTTCGCATATTTCCAATTATTACCGTAACCAGCAGTTGCTGATGCAGGCGCCGGCCGCGATCTCGAACCAGACCCCGCCGCGCCTCGAATCGGCCAAACTGGTGATCGAAACCGCCCTCGCCGAAGGTCGCAAGTCTTTGAACGAAATGGAATCGAAGGCTTTGTTGGCGGCCTTCCGCATCCCCATTGCCCAAACGGTAGTGGCACGTTCGCCCTCCGAAGCGATGGTGCTGGCCGAGGAGATCGGCATGCCGGTGGTGATGAAGATCGACTCGCCGCAAATCACCCATAAATCCGACTCGGGCGGCGTGCGCCTCAACCTCAACACGCTGGCGCAAGTCCGCGACGCTTACAACGAGATTCTCGAAGAGGTGAAGAAAAATCGTCCCGACGCCATCATTCACGGCATCGCCATCGAACCGATGATCCAGAAGGTCAACGGCCGTGAACTGGTCGTCGGCATGTCGCGCGACCAGATTTTCGGCCCGACCATCGTCTTCGGCCCTGGCGGCACCAGCGTGGAAGCCTGCGGCAGCGAGCGCGCCGTCGCCTTGCCCCCGCTCAACAGCTTCCTCGTCGCCGACATGCTCGCGTCGACCCACTCTTCCGCGCGCCTCGGTGAATTCCGCAACATGCCACCGGTCAGCATGGAGGCGCTCGAAACCGTGCTGCTGCGCGTCTCGGAAATGGTTTGCGAACTGCCCTGGATCCGCGACATGGACATCAATCCACTGATCGTCGACGAGAATGGCGCGGTCGCGGTGGATGCCCGCATCAACATCGAAAACCTGTCGCTCACCGCCGGACGCTACGACCACATGGCGATCCACCCCTACCCGTCCCATCTGGTCACGAAATACATGACCAAGGACGGTCAGACGGTCAATATTCGTCCGATCAGCCCGGAAGACTCCGAAATGGAGCAGGAATTCGTCAAGAACCTGTCGGCCGAGACCAAGTACTACCGCTTCATGAATACGCTGCGCGAATTGTCGCAATCGCAATTAGTCCGGCTCACGCAGATCGACTACGACCGCGAAATGGCTTTTATCGCCACTGTCGAGCAAGAGGGGGCCGAGGGCCTCGAAGTGCAGATCGGCGTGGCACGCTACGCGATGA
Source organism: Rhodocyclaceae bacterium (assembly GCA_011391215.1). GTDB lineage: Bacteria > Pseudomonadota > Gammaproteobacteria > Burkholderiales > Rhodocyclaceae > Sulfuricystis. The sequence continues at coordinate 23,362 of JAABQX010000020.1, read as the reverse complement.
ACCCGGACGGCGAATCCTGCGAATTCGCCATCGTCGTCGCCGACAACTGGCAGGGCAAGGGTCTGGCGCGCCGACTGATGGGCGTGATCATCGACACCGCCCGCTCACGAGGCGTGAAATACATGAATGGTGACTTCCTCTCCGAAAACCGCCGTATGATCCAGTTCGTCACCAGCCTCGGCTTCGTGCTGACCACACACCCCGATGATTCGGGGATGAAGCGCGGCGTGCTGGTTTTGAATTGAACGGAAAAGTCGGCGCTGGCGAGATGAAATGTCCCGAAGCGGGTACGGCATCACGCTGTCCGTGGTGTGGCGACGATCCGCTCTATGTCGCCTACCATGACGATGAATGGGGTGTTCCCCAACACGAAGAGCGCATCCTGTTCGAGTTCCTGATCCTCGAGGGTACCCAGGCCGGGTTGTCGTGGCTCACCATCCTGAAGAAGCGCGAGAACTATCGCCGCGCCTTTGCCGGCTTCGATGTCGCAGCGGTGGCGGCCTTCAATGATGCCGACGTCACGCGGCTACTCGCCGACCCCGGCATCGTCCGCAACCGCAGCAAGATCAGCGCCGCCATCGGCAACGCCCGCGCTTTCCTCGAGGTGCAGCGAGAATTCGGCAGCTTCGATGCCTATCTCTGGGGCTTCGTCGATGGCTGCCCGATCCAGAATGACTGGCGCGACAGGCTCGATATGCCCGCCACTTCCCCGATTTCGGATGCGCTGGCCGGAGACCTCAAGCGCCGGGGCTTCAAATTCGCCGGTTCGACCATCTGCTACGCGCTGATGCAGGCAGTCGGCCTCGTCAACGACCATTTGGCGGGCTGTTTTCGCCATGCGCAACTCTGCCGCAGGCCATAAGTAACCCGGTCACATTCAAACTGGACAGGGTACTGGCGAGAAGAATTTCTTGCGGAGGGAATAGGACTAAAGTAATAATCCATAAAGATTCGGGAGATATCTCAATGTATTTGATATTCTGCCGATAATTTGATTTGGCCAGATTATTCTTGACGACTACATGACCCCGGCAACTGACGACAACCAGGAGCGGATTACTGCGCTTATGGCGCAATTGCAGCAGCGTGACCACGAGATCACGCAGCTGCGGGAGACTGCATTTGCCGTAGGCAGCGAACTCGATCTTGACAAGGTCTTTTCGCTGATTGTCGATCGTGCCCGCGAACTAATCGGCGCCGAAACGGTGCTGTTGCCCCTGCTCAATCAGCACTGCAACGAATATACCTATCGCGCCGGCGCCGGCGTCAATGTCGATGAGATCGTCGGTGAATCGTTGCCGATAGACTTCGGCGTTTGCGGCTGGGTATGGAAGCACAAGCGACCCTGGTGGCGGGGTGTGCTGTGCGAGCTGTCCGAGCAGGAAAGGAATCTCTGGGAAAAAGAGGCGGGCACACTGTTGATGGCGCCGCTGGTCGGGCGCCAGCACTTCCTCGGCGGCATCGCCGGCTTCAACAAGGTAGGCGGTGGCGAGTTCACCGAGAATGACCTGCATCTGCTCGAACTGTTCGCCGGTCAGGCAGCGATCGCCATCGAAAACGCCATGGCGATGGAGAAAGTCGAGCAGGCCAAGAACGAGGCGGAGGAAGCGCAGAGCGAACTGAAACGCGTCAACAAGCGTCTCTCGGCGCTCAACCAGGAACTCGAATACCTCTCGCTCTACGACAAGCTTACCGGCCTGCCCAATCGTTCGCTGTTCCGCGACCGCTTCCGCAAGGAAATCGAGCAGCATGGCGACGGCGGCCTGGCACTGCTGATCGTCGACATCGATCGCTTCCAGGAGATCAATGACACCCTCGGTCACGACGCCGGCGACGAACTGCTACGGGTCATGGCCGAGCGTTTCACCAAGGCGCTCGCCGCAGCCGCTACCATCAGCCGCATGTCGGGCGATGAGTTTGCGGTCTTGCTGACTGGCGCTGATGGCCAGTCAGCCATGGCTACCGCGCGTCGCCTGCTCACCGTGCTCGATGCGACCGTGCAGCTGGCGGGACAGGAAGTACTGGTAACGGCCGGCATCGGCATCGCGCTCTACCCACTGCACGGCGACGACATCTCGACCCTGTTCAAGCATGCCGATGCTGCCATGCTCGCCGCCAAACGTGATAAAAGCGGCGCCCATCTTTTCGATGAGCATGAGGATGCCACCAGTCCCGGCCGTTTCGCCCTGGTCCGCGACCTGCGCGCGGCGCTGGATGGCGGGGAATTCGCGCTCTACTACCAGCCTAAAGTCGAGTTGGCGACGAGCACCATCACCGGCGTCGAAGCCCTGGCGCGCTGGCACCGCAGGGACGGCGTGCTCGTGCCGCCGGACATGTTCATCACCTCCCTTGAGCAGACGGGCCTGATCCAACCCTTCACCTGGTGGGCGCTAGAGACCTCGATGCGTCAGCGCATCGACTGGCTGAAACGCCGTTTCGACCTGCGAATCGCGGTAAACGTGCCAATCAGCGTCATCATGGATGCACAGTTCATGACGGGACTGGGCCGACTGGTTGATCGCTATGGTGTTCGCGGCGGCATCACCATCGAGATTACCGAAAACGTCTTTTTTGGCGATTACGAACGGCTGAATGCCGTGCTCTCGGAACTTCGCAGTTTCGATATCGAATGTTCGATCGACGATTTCGGCACCGGCCATTCCTCGCTCGCGCGGCTGCGCCAACTGCCGGTGGCCGAGCTCAAGATCGATCGATCCTTCGTCATGGACATGCTGCGTAGCAAGGACGATGCTGTCATCGTCAAATCGACCGTTGATCTTGCTCACAACCTGGGCCTCAGGGTGGTGGCAGAGGGCGTCGAAAACGTGGCGACACTGCAACAACTCTACCGCCTGCGCTGCGATAGCGTGCAGGGCTATTACATCGCCAAGGCACTGCCGGTGGCAGACCTCGAAGCTTTCCTTGCCCAGTCGAAGTGGGCAGTTGCCCGTGTCGGTGCGTCAGAATCTATCGAAGGATAGGTAATTCAACGCGACACTCAGGAGTATCACCGCCTCGGCGGCGCCCCGCTCAGGCCTTGGCAAACTCGAGCTTACCACCCTTGCTTGTCACGCTGATTGCATCCTTGGCGGCGAACTGGCCTTCGAGGATGGCCCGTGCCAGCGGGTTCTCGATGCGCTCCTGAATCGCCCGCTTGAGCGGCCGTGCGCCGAAAACCGGATCGAAGCCGGCCTCGGCAATACTCGCCAGCGCCGCAGCATCCACCGTCAGCGTCATTTCCATTCGCGCCAGACGCTTCTCGAGGTAGCCGAGCTGGATTTTCGCGATGCTCGCAATGTTTTTCTGGTCGAGCGCGTGGAACACCACGATCTCGTCGATGCGGTTCACGAACTCGGGGCGGAAGTGGGTTTTCACCTCGCCCATCACGGCCAGCTTGATGACCTGGTAATCGTCGCCGCTCATCTGCTGGATCATCTGCGAGCCGAGGTTCGAGGTCATGACGATCACCGTGTTTTTGAAGTCCACGGTGCGGCCCTGCCCGTCGGTCATGCGGCCATCGTCGAGCACCTGCAGCAGCACGTTGAACACGTCCGGGTGCGCCTTCTCCACCTCGTCGAAGAGGATCACGGAATATGGCTTCCGGCGCACCTGCTCGGTGAGGTAACCGCCCTCCTCGTAACCGACATAGCCGGGAGGCGCGCCGATCAGGCGCGCGACCGAATGCTTCTCCATGAACTCGCTCATGTCGATGCGAATCAGGTGGTCTTCGACATCGAACATGAACTCGGCCAGTGACTTGCACAATTCCGTCTTGCCCACGCCCGTCGGGCCGAGGAACAGGAATGAACCATAGGGCCGGCTTTCTTCCGACAAACCCGCACGCGAGCGACGAATCGCGTCGGCGACCAGTCGCACGGCTTCGTCCTGCCCCACCACGCGCTGGTGTAGTTTCTCCTCCATCTTGAGCAGCTTCTCGCGTTCGCCCTGCATCATCTTGCTAACAGGAATGCCGGTGGCACGCGACACGACCTCGGCGATTTCTTCGGCACCGACCTGCGTACGCAGCAGCTTGTTCTGCGCCGTCCCGCCAGCGCCGACTTTTTCAGCTGCGGCATCGGCCTCCTTCAACTGGGCCTCAAGCTGCGGCAGCTTGCCATATTGCAGTTCGGCAAGCTTGTCGAACTGGCCCTTGCGTTGTAGTTCGGCGATCTGCGTGCGCAGCTTCTCGATCTCTTCCTTGACGTGCTGGGTACCCTGCACCTGGGACTTCTCGGCCTTCCAGATTTCCTCGAGGTCAGAGTATTCCTTGTCCAGCTTCTTGATCTCATCTTCGATCAGACCAAAGCGCTTCTTCGAGGCCTCGTCCTTCTCTTTGCGCACCGCCTCGCGCTCGATTTTTAGCTGGATCAGGCGGCGGTCGAGTTTGTCCATCGACTCGGGTTTCGAGTCGATTTCCATCTTGATGCGCGCCGCTGCCTCGTCGATCAGGTCGATGGCCTTATCCGGCAAAAAGCGGTCGGTGATGTAGCGATGCGACAACTCCGCCGCCGCAACGATGGCCGGGTCAGTGATGTCCACGCCGTGGTGAATCTCATATTTTTCCTGCAGGCCGCGCAGGATGGCGATGGTCGCCTCGACGCTCGGCTCGTCGACCAGCACCTTCTGGAAACGGCGCTCCAGCGCGGCGTCTTTCTCGATGTACTTGCGGTATTCATTGAGCGTGGTGGCGCCGATGCAGTGCATTTCGCCGCGCGCCAGCGCTGGCTTGAGCATGTTGCCGGCATCCATCGCGCCTTCGGCCTTGCCGGCGCCGACCATCGTATGCAGTTCGTCGATGAAGACGATGATGCGGCCTTCGTCCATGGCGACTTCCTTGAGCACCGCCTTGAGGCGCTCCTCGAACTCGCCGCGATACTTCGCGCCGGCCAACAGCGCCGCCATGTCGAGTACCAGCACGCGCTTGCCCTTGAGCGTTTCCGGCACCTCGTCATTGACGATACGCTGGGCGAGACCCTCGACGATGGCTGTCTTGCCAACGCCCGGCTCACCGATCAGCACCGGGTTGTTCTTGGTGCGGCGTTGCAATATCTGGATGGTGCGGCGAATCTCGTCGTCGCGGCCGATCACCGGGTCGAGCTTGCCCTGGCGGGCGCGCTCGGTGAGGTCAAGGCAGTATTTCTTCAAAGCTTCGCGCTGGCCTTCGGCTTCCTGGCTGCCGACGTTCTCACCGCCGCGCACCGCCTTGATCGCTTCCTCCAGCGACTTGCGATTGGCACCGGCCTCCTTGAACGTCCGGCCGGTATCTCCCTTGTCGCCCGCCAGGGCCAGCAGGAACATTTCCGAGGCGATGAACTGGTCGCCGGCCTTCTGGGCTTCCTTGTCGGTCACATTCAGCAGGTTGGAGAGATCGCGGCCGATGGAAACCTCGCCACCGGTGCCTTCCACCTGCGGCAGGCGGTCGATGGCGGCGTCGAGCGCCTTCTTCAGCGGCGCAATATTCACTCCGGCGCGCGCCAGCAATGACGTCGTGCCGCCATCCTCCTGGTTGAGCAGCGCTAGCAGCAAATGCTGCGGCTCAATAATCTGATTGTCGTGACCGATGGCGATGCTTTGGGCGTCGCTGACGGCCTGCTGGAACTTGGTGGTGAATTTGTCGAAGCGCATGGTTGCCTCCCGAATAACGTTACAGGCAACATTGGGATTCCATGCTTGTTTTCAACTGCCAGCTGGTAGCGCATAATTGAAAAAGGTGGAGGAGATAATGGGGAGTGGCGGGTAATAATCCTCAAAGTTTTTGATTAGCATCAGGTCACTATCTGTTGATCGTGCTAGATTGATAGGATGTGGAACTCATAAAAAGGGAGTGGATCATGGTAGGTAAAACGGAAAATTTCAGCGAACTCAACCGCAAGAACATGGAAGCTGCCATGCGGCTTGCACAGTTGTCCATCGAAAACTCGCAACGTGTCATGGCACTGCAAAGCGAATTGGCACGCGACTTGTTCCAGCAAGGCGTCGAGAATGCCAAGGCTCAGACAACCGCCAAGGATCCGCAGGAAGTGCTGCGTCTACGCAATGTGTATGCGCAGGAAACCGCGCAGAAGATGATGCAGGCAGCGCAAAAAGTTGCCGAGATCGGCAACGATGCGCGTACCGAGTTTTCGCACATGCTCACCGAGCAGTTGGCTTCAGGCAGTCAGGAGATGATCGATGCCTTCCAGGGCTTCTTCAAGACCATGCCCGGGCAAAACGCCAATGTAATGGAGGTCATGCAACAGGCCGTAGCCACGGCCAAAGGCGCCTTCGAGCAAATGTCTCAAGCGTCGACGGCTGCCTTCGGCAACATGACAAACATGGCGCAAAAAAGCGCCGGCCACAAGAAGTAAGCGGAAGTAAACGCAACCAGGCAAGCTCAGGTCTTGCTGCCCAGCCAACGGCGGGCAGCAAGTTCGTCTGTTTCGCGCGCATCCACCCAGCGCCCTCCCGCAGGCGCGTTTTGGGTTTCCTCCTTCTTCCAGAACGGCGCCTGGGTTTTCAGGTAGTCCATGATGAATTCGCAGGCGGCAAAAGCGTCGCCGCGATGGCGGGAAGCAACACCGACAAAAACAATCCGTGCTCCCGGCAATAGCCGGCCGATGCGATGGATGACACGCACGCCGCGCAACTCCCAGCGCGCTTGCGCCATGGCAACGATATCGGCCAGCGCCTGCTCGGTCATGCCGGGATAGTGTTCAAGCGTCATGGCAGCGATATCGCCGCCGCGCACTAAACCAACAAAGCTTGCCACCGCACCTGCTTCAGGATCATGCGTCGTCAGCGCAGCTAGTTCTGTGCCCACGTCGAAATCGGTTTCCTGGACACTCACTTCCATCGTCGTTCAACCTCCCGTGACCGGAGGAAAGAAAGCGATCTCATCACCTTCCGCCACCGGTGCATCCATGCCAACCATTTTCTGATTGACGGCGACGCGCAGGTTCTTAGTCTGCAGGAGCGCTCCATGGGCAGGATCAAGCTGCGCCAGATGGTCGCGCAACTTGGCCGCCGTATTCACCTCCGCAGGCAGGGCCAAGCTTTCGGTGCCGGTACCAATTGATTCACGCAACCCGGCGAAATATAGGATCTTGAGTGCCATGGAGGCGACTATAGCAAGTCCGCAAAAGCGAGGAAACTGACGGCATCCCCGGCACGGAAAGCTTGCCCCGGCGGATTATCGACCACACCATCGGCCCAGGCGCATGAGGTCAGGACCCCTGAACCCTGATTGGGATAAAGTTCGACGCGTCCATCCTCAGCAACGCGCGCGCGGAGAAATTCGCGCCGTGCATCGGGCTTCAACCAGTCGGATGCCGAGATCAGTTTGCGCACCGGAGGCTGCCAGCGGCGTACGCCCATGCGCTTGAGTACGAAGGGCCGCACCATCATCAGGAAAGTGACGAAGCACGACACCGGATTGCCCGGCAGGCCGATGAACGCCGTCCCGCGAGCGCCGACTTTTCCGAACGCCAGTGGTTTGCCGGGCTTGATGGCGATCTTCCACAAGCCCAACTCGCCTTCGGCCTCGACGGCTGGCTTGACGTGATCTTCCTCGCCGACCGACACGCCCCCGGTACTCAGGATCAGGTCATGTCCGCTGGCGGCTTCGCGCAAGGCGGCGCGGGTGGCTTCCAGCGTATCGGGTACACGCCCCAGATCGGTGACTACGCAGCCCAATCCCTCAAAAAATGCTCGCAAAACATAGCGATTCGAGTTGTAGATGGAGCCTGGCGGCAGGGGCTGGCCCGGTTCGGCTAACTCGTCGCCCGTCGACAACAGGGCAACGCGCAGACGCCGCCGCACCGGCAACTGTGCCAGCCCGACCGAAGCAGCGAGGCCAATCTCTGCCGCACCGAGGCGGATCCCAGCCGGCAGGATCTCGGTATTGGCAACGATGTCCTCGCCGGCACGACGGATGTTTTCGCCGGGAGCGGGAACATGATTGACGACGACACCGTCATCCCCATGTTCGCAACGCTCCTGCATCACGACCGCATCCGCACCTGCCGGCACCGGCGCGCCAGTGAAGATGCGCGCCGCCGTGCCCGCCGTTAACGCATGACCGACGCTGCCGGCGGGAATGCGCTGTGCCACCGGCAGACTGACGCCAGACTGAAGGATGTCGGCACAGCAAACGGCATAACCATCCATCGCGCTGTTGTCGAGCGGTGGCACCGTCACAGTCGATTGCTGGGCAGCGGCAAGAATGCGGCCACGGGCGGCGGCAAGCGGCACCCACTTGACTTCCGGGACGGGAGTGGCAGCTGCCAATAAATGGTGCAGGGCTTCTTCGTAACTCAGCATGGTCGGTCGAGGAAATTCAGGATGAAATCAGTAACCGCATCCGGTTCATTCAAATCCAGACACGGTAGCGGGCAGTCGAGCGGCACATCGCTCGCCACAGCCACGATGCTGGTATTTTCCGGCCAGATCGGCGGTCTGCCGTGAGCAGGGCGATGCACCTCGATCTTGGAAATCGAAGTCTGCTTGAATCCCTCCACCAGCACGAGATCACAGGGCGAAAGGACGGCCAATTGTTCCTCCAGCGTCGGCTCGGGCGCACCGCGCAGTTCATGCATCAACACCCAGCGTGAGTCACAGGTCAGCAACACCTCGCTGGCCCCGGCCTGACGGTGGCGATACGAATCCTTGCCCGGCTGGTCGACGTCAAACTTGTGGTGGGTATGCTTGATCAGCGACACAGTCAATCCCCGTGCCGTAAAGCGCGGGATCAATTGTTCGATCAACGTGGTCTTGCCGGAACCGGAATAGCCGGCAAACCCGAATACCTTCATGCACTCACCACCTTGGCAAAGCCGCCCCCAAGCGTGCGGAAATTCGTTGTCTGCCCCTGGTAAAGGCGCGCGGCAACAAGCTGTACTTTGCCACGATAGACGTAGTTGCGAACGTCTGCCTTGAGCTCGGTCATTTCGCCGTCCACATTAACCGGCACGGTCGAGGGTAGTGCCAGCGCCTGTGCCACATAGTCCCCTGCAAGAATTTCCTCGAACACGCGCTTCGTCAGCTTGTCGCCGCGATAGGCGGCACGCGAACCGAAACCGGCGGCCGGTTTGAAAAACAGCTGCTTGCGACGCGCCCAGAAATCCTCTGCCCGCTCAGGTACAACCCGCTCCGTGCGCGGTATGCCAGCCAGCAAAGTCCGCCGCGTTTCCTCAGCCACGCCCCACTCCGCCAGCAGCACGTCATCGGTCAACGCGACGAGGTTGCGCTTGTCGGCATAGCGTGCATGCACACGCGGATGCGGCGTAATTGTCGCCGCACCTTGCAAATAGGCCTCTCGCAACGCCGCTTGCGGCGGCTCAGCCAAGGTGAAATCCGTCAGGCGGTTATAGACAAGATCGATCTTCGTTTCCTCGTACCAAAGTCCACCATGGCAAAGCAGCAGTTCGCCCGGATCGCAGATCACCGCCCGGATGCCATGCGCCGCAAACAATTTCTGGAAGCCGAGGAATTCAGGAAAAAGGTACTGGTCTTGCGGCGCTTCATCGACAATGGCGACCGTTTGCAGCGAACGCACACCATGCTCGGTGCGGAACATCGCAACATAAGCGTCGAGCACATCATCGCGCTCCGCCTGCAAGGCCGCCAGCAGACCGCCACCGGCATTCGTGTTGATCTCGATGAGTTGCGGGTCAGCCGCAGTGAGGTGGAAGTCGTAGCCCATGAAAACGCCGCTTGCCCCATTCGCCGTCCCGCCGGCACCGACTTTTGCGAATTCGCCCCATGCCGGCAAAGCGACAACGGACTCCACCGCAGCAATCAGTTCGCGCATGCGCGCCAGATCTTTGGCCTCGATTGGCACGGTAGCAGAGGAGAACAGATGAGTGCGTGCAGCCAGCAGTTCGGTAGGAAGATTAGAAAGATTCATCGCACCAAGTTTACCTTGTGTAGCACGTTCGGGATTAGGCTGCACTAATCTTCGGGCAGGTCGCCCTTGAGCATCCACGCGCGGGGATTGTGGATAAAGCCGACTTTCGCGTAATAGTCATTGGCCATGGGTGCAGCGAGCAGCACGATCATGCATTCACGCCCGAGCCGCTGCTTCGTCTCGCGAATCAGTCGCTTGCCGATGCCCTGCCGCTGAAATCCGGCATCGACCGCGAGGTCGGCCAAATAGGCAACGTAGCTGAAATCTGTCAGCGTACGTGCGATACCGACCAGCCGATCGCCAACCCAGGCCGTGATCATCAGGTCAGCGTGTTTCAGCATCCCCACGATAATATCCGGTCGATCCACCGGCCGCCGCTCACCGAGCGTCGACCGCTGGTAAAAATCTATCGCGGCCTCGACGGAAATGTTCGCGTCGTCACGATAATTGATGGTCAGGTGCCGTTCTGCCAGCATCGATTTTTTTGTCAATATCGCATCATCAAAACAAATGCGAAAGATGGTCGGCAAGTGAACGTTCGTTAGTGAAAGTCAGGTCATACATTGCCGAAAATGCTCTGGCATTTTCGTCGCTAAGCCCGGCAACGCACATCACGAAATTTTTACTGACAATTCCAAGTCGCTTCTTCAGGGTGAGATAGTGATCAATATCCTGCCGAAATTCGCCGCTCTTGCACTCGATGCAAATCGGCGTCTGGCCATCGATGAGCATGAAAACATCAAGCTCATAACTACTCCCATTTTGTAATGCAACTTCCAGTCCGCGACTACAGGAAAAACGCCGGCCCCGTTCCTTAGCATAGCGCAGGCTGGTCATCAGGGCATGCCACTCAAGCCATTCGCCGTTGAAAAAATGGCGAATGGCTGGTGCAGTCTGCAAAACCAGCCGAATATTCTTATCGGGTTTGTTGTGAAAGCATTTGGCCACGAAAGAGAAGTCATAGAGACTCTGACAGAAAGTGGAAATGGCCGCAGCCTCTTCCGGTTTCTTCTTTCCGAGGTGAATCAGCGCACTTGCATGCCCCTTCTGCTGCGACCAACAAATGCGCTCAACCACTTCCCGAAGAATCTCAAGGTTGGCACCAATGGCCTCAGCAATCTCATCGAAGAACCCGCTGGTATCCACGTTACGCATGTTCGCCTGCACCTTGATCTGGCGCTTGCGGAACCAGTCGTAGATCGGCCCATGCTGGATTTCGGATGCGAGATGGTTCGTGTTGCCTAGGTCGATATCCGCCATAGGCATAGATGGCACGGCCTGAGTAGAAGTTGCAGTCGTCACCACACTGGATACCTCACGCAGACGCACTAGTTCTTTCTGGGCCACGAAATACTTGTCGAGCAGCTTCTCGACATAGAACAGCGTAGGGTAGACAACCGACAGGTTGGCACAGCGGGGACAAGGAATGCTCTGCCCTGCTAGGGTGTCCGGTTGCTCCTGCAGGAGCGTGCATTTGTTGCAGCGAATGATGGCCATGGCGGATTAAAAAGATTCTCGAAAAGTAAAGTACCGGAGTACGCTTATCCAGCATTATTGTTCGCGAGGATAACGTCGGGCAATGCCGCCAGCAAGTTATTTGGCATGTAGTGCCGTCCCGCCAGCGCCGAGTTTCATGGAGCCAGCTTTGGATAATCCGTGTAGCCCTTTTCCTCGCCGGAATACAACTTGTCGTAGTCGGGTTGGTTGAGAGGCGCACCCTGGCGAAAACGTTCGACCAGATCGGGATTAGCCAGCAGCATCCGACCGAAGGCGATGGCGTCGGCCTTGCCCGCACCGATCGCCACCTGCGCACTGGCAAAGTCGTAGCCGTTGTTGAGGATCAGGCTGCCTTCGAAAAGGTCGCGCAGGCGGTCGTAGTCGAAGGGTTCCCACTGCTCGCGTGGTGCGCCGCCGGTACCCTGCAGGATGTCGAGGAAAGCCAGTCGGCGCGGATTGAGTTGGGCGACGACATAATCAAACGTGTCTTGCGGTGTATCGTCGCGGATATCGTTGAAGGTCGTGACCGGCGAGAGCCGCAGGCCGACGCGTTCGTTGCCGATGGCACCGGCCACGGCATCGAGCACTTCCAGAAGCAGGCGGGCACGCTTTTCCTTGCTGCCGCCGTAGGCATCCGTGCGCTGGTTCGTCGACGAACGCAGAAACTGGTCGAGCAGATAGCCGTTGCCGGCATGCACCTCGACGCCGTCGAAGCCCGCCTCCAGTGCATTCTTTGTCGCACGCGCATAGGTTTCGACCAACGCCGGAAGTTCGGCAATGTCGAGCGCGCGCGGGGTAACGAAGTCCTTCATCCCCTGCCCGGTGAAGGTTTGCCCGGCCGCCCGTATCGCGGACGGGGCCACCGGCAACTGGCCGCCGGGCTGGAGATCGGGATGCGAGATGCGGCCCACATGCCACAATTGAAGGGCGATCTTGCCGCCGGCGCCATGCACAGCCTCGGTTACCCGTCGCCAGCCGGCAATCTGCGCCTCGCTATGAATGCCGGGCGTGCGTGGATAGCCATGCGCCTCCAGGCAGATCGGCGAGGCCTCGGTGAGGATCAGGCCCGCACTGGCCCGCTGCCGGTAATACTCGGCCACTAGCGGCGTCGGCACGTTGCCCTCCCCTGCGCGGTTGCGTGTCAGCGAAGACATCACGATACGGTTCGCCAGTTCAATGCCGCCAAAGCGGGCAGGTGTAAACAGATCGGTCATGATGGAAATACTCCTTGGTTGGTCGATGTCATCATACGTGCATCATCCCCGGTGTGCGAACCGTGCGAGCCTTTCAATCTGGCGATCCTGCAGCTGCGCCAGCGTTGCCTGCGCGGCGATTGCGCCGAGCAGCGCCATGAACATGTCGGCTTGCGTGTCCCAGGGATCGCCCTGAGTGCCGAGGAACTCGACTGCGCCCTGGCCGAAGGCGAGTGCAGTCCACCACTCGATCAGTTCGTAGCTGGCGCTGATCGCCAGCACGACGCAGCAGATGAGGAATGCGAGCATGCGGTGGCCATTCACGTAGCTGCCGCGGATCAGGATCTCACGCGCGGCGAGCGCCGGCACGAAGCCCTGGAAGAAGTGGCCGAGCCGGTCATATGGGTTGCGCGCCAGGCCGAACCACTCGGCGAACTCGAAGCCCAACGGCACACGCGCATAAGTGTAGGCGCCACCAGCCATCAGCACGATCGCGTGCAGGAAGATACCGACGTAGAGCACCGTGGTGAGCGGAAAACGCCGGTAGGTGGCCCAGAGGATCGGCAGGACGATCAGGACGGGCGCCACCTCCAGCAGCCAGGTCGCACGGTCGTAGGGATGCAGGCCGGAAATCACGAGCAACCCCAGCAGCACCGCCGAGGCAACGAATAGCCAGCGCATGCGAACGTCGTGGGCCGTCATGCCGGTGTCGCCAGCTTGAGACCAATGATACCCATGACGATAAGCCCGAGGCTGATCAGCCGGCCGGCATTGGCAGGTTCGGCGAAGAGCACGATGCCGATGATCGCCGTGCCCACCGCGCCAACGCCAACCCACACCGCGTAGGCGGTGCCCACCGGCAGCGACTTCATCGCTACGCCGAGCAGCACGACGCTAATTACCATCGCGGCGAGCGTCAGCGCCGTTGGCCACGGACGCGTGAAGCCGTCCGTATATTTCAGCCCGATGGCCCAGGCCACCTCAAAAAGACCCGCCAGAACGAGAATCATCCATGCCATGCTTGCTCCCGGATAGTCAGTTTTCAAAAAACGCCTCGACCTCGGCAATCTCGCGTGTTCTCCGCATCGGCGGCAGGCTTTGCCAGATGCGGCGGCCGTAGGGTTTATCCACCATGCGCGGGTCGCAGACCATCAGCACGCCGCGATCGGTTTCGTCGCGGATTAGCCTCCCCGCCCCCTGCTTCATGCTGATCACCGCGCGCGGCAGCTGCACCTCGAAGAAGGCATTGCGGCCCTGACGTTTCAGCGTGTCGATGCGCGCCGCCAGCACCGGGTCGTCCGGCGGTGCGAACGGCAGCTTGTCGATGACGACCAGCGAAAGCGCCTCGCCGCGCACATCGACGCCTTCCCAGAAACTCTGACTCGCCACCAGCACGGCGTTGCCGAGACGACGAAAGCTGTCGAGCAATTCGGATTTAGAGCGCTCACCCTGCAAGAGTAAAGGCATTTCCAGTCCGGCCACCGCAATTTTTTCGGCGAGCATTTCATGGATGCGTCGCATCGCACGCAGGCTGGTGCACAGCACGAACGCCCGCCCGTTCGAGGCATGGATCACCGGCCAGGCCGCCGCCACCACGGCTGCAGAATAATCAGGATGGTTCGGGTCGGGCATGCCTTGGGGGCAATACAGCAAGGCATTCGACGGGTAATCGAAGGGGCTTTCCCAACGGCCGGTGGCAGCTTCAGCCAGGCCGAGCGCCTGCTGGTAATGACCAAAATCGTTCCCTACCGCGAGCGTCGCCGAGGTGAATACCCAGGCGCGCGGGTGGCCCTCAAGCTGGCGGCGGAAAATATTGGCAACGGATAAAGGCGTGAGGTTGAAGATCACCGCATAGGCGCTGACCTCGACCCAGCGCACCTGCACTTCCTCCTCCTCTGCCGTCCCGCCAGCGCCAACTTTTTCACTTTGCCAGTGCCGCAACTGCGCCACCACCTCGCCGCAGCGGCGCAGGCAATTCGCCAAACCTTCAGAACGCCCGGCCTGACTTTCGAGATGTTTGCCGAACTCCTCGAGCGTCGTTTGCAGATGTGCCAGCGCTTCCACCGCTGCCTCATGCTGCAACCACTGCGCGAACGACAGGCGCATACCCTCGTGGCGAAACGCCAGCCGCAAGTCTTTGGTGGCCTTTTCCAGCGCGCGTGCAGACTCCTGCAAGGGTGCGTAATCCTTGGCCGCAGCGATGCCCTCGAGCTTGGTGTCGCGAGCCAGATCGAGCAACTGGCCGGTGCCGATTGCTTCGCCGAAAAACAGGCCGGCTACCTCGGGCAACTGGTGTGCCTCGTCGAAGATCACCGTGTTGCAGGCCGGCAGCAGCTCACCCATGCCGTCATCCTTGAGCATCACATCGGCAAAAAACAGATGGTGATTCACCACCACCACATCGGCCGCCAGCGCTTCGCGGCGCGCCGCCAGCACGAAGCACGCCTTGACGTGGGGGCACTCCTGGCCGATGCAGTTTTCGCGCGTCGAGGTGGCCTGGTACCAGGCGCCCGAATCCTCGGGCACATCGCCGCATTCCGCCTTGTCGCCGGTCGCAGTCGCCTTGGCGAAGCGGGCGATGGCATTCAGGTGCAATACCTCGGCCCGAGAATTGAGCCGGCCGCCGGCCAGCGCCCGTTCGAGGTGATACGGGCAAACGTAATTGGCACGGCCCTTGAGCAGCGCCACGGTGGCCGGCACACCCAGTGCATCACGGACTGTCGGCAGGTCGCGGTTGAACAGTTGGTCTTGCAGGGTTTTGGTGCCAGTGGAGAGAATGACCTTGCCTCCCGACAACAAGGCCGGTGCGAGGTAGGCGAAGGTCTTGCCAGTGCCGGTGCCCGCTTCGGCAATCAGCAGCCGATTCGCCTCGATGGCCGCCAATACTTCGCGCGCCATGGCGAGTTGCTGGTCGCGCAGCCGAAAGCCGTCAATGGCACGGGCAAGCGGGCCATCGGCGGCAAAAACACGGTCGAGATCTGTTTTGGCAGGCATGGTGGGCGCACAGGTTAACACGCTGCAAAGCTCGCCAATCGGCGGATATACTCGGGTAAAAAACAATACCAACCACTTTTCCCGGAGGTCATCACCCATGAAACTCGAAACCATTGCAGTGCACGGCGGCTTCAGTCCCGATCCCACCACCAAGGCTGTCGCTGTACCCATCTACCAGACCACGTCCTACGCCTTCGACGATACGCAGCACGGCGCCGACCTGTTCGACCTGAAGGTCACCGGCAATATCTACACGCGCATCATGAATCCGACCACCGCCGTGCTTGAGCAGCGCATGGCGGAACTCGAAGGTGGGATCGGCGGCCTCGGCCTCGCCTCAGGGATGGCAGCGATTACCTACGCGATCCAGACGATTGCCGAAGCCGGCGACAACATCGTCTCGGCCGGCACGCTCTACGGCGGCACCTACAACCTGTTTGCCCACACCCTGCCGCAGTACGGCATCGAGGTGCGCTTCGCCGACTACCGCAATCCGGATAGCTTCAAACCTCTCATCGATGGCCGCACCAAGGCGATTTTCTGCGAGTCGATCGGCAATCCGCTGGGTAATGTGGTCGACATCGGTGCCCTGGCCAAGATCGCCCACGATGCGGGCATCCCGCTGATCGTGGACAACACGGTACCGACGCCTTATCTCTGCCGCCCCTTCGAGCATGGCGCCGACATCGTGGTGCACGCCCTGACCAAATATCTCGGTGGCCACGGTACCAGCATCGGCGGCGTCATCGTCGACTCCGGCAAGTTCCCTTGGGCGGAGCACAAGGAGCGCTTCAAGCGACTGAACACCCCAGACGTTTCCTACCACGGTGTGGTCTATACCGAAGCCCTCGGCCCGGCCGCCTACATCGGTCGCGCCCGGGTCGTGCCGCTGCGCAACATGGGCGCCTGCATTTCACCCTTCAACAGCTTCCAAATCCTGCAGGGCATCGAAACCCTGCATGTGCGCATGGATCGCATTTGCGAAAACACGCTGGCGGTGGCGAACTACCTCAAGGGCCACCCGAAGGCCAGTTGGGTCAATTACGCCGGTCTGCCCGACCACGCCGACAACGCGCTAATCCAGAAATACTGCGGCGGCCGCGCCTCGGGAATTCTCTCGTTCGGCGTGAAGGGCGGTCGCGAAGGCGGCGCCAAGTTCCAGGACGCATTGAAGCTGATCACGCGTCTGGTCAACATCGGCGACGCCAAGAGCCTCGCCTGCCACCCGGCAACCACGACGCATCGTCAACTGGGGCCGGAGGAAATGAAGAAAGCCGGCGTATCGGAAGACATGGTGCGCCTGTCGATCGGCCTCGAGCACATCGACGACATCAAGGCGGATCTGGAACAGGCGCTGGCGGCTGTTTAGCTTACCGTCGCTACGGCAGCCCCGCCGGGGGTTGCCGGGCTTCCTCTTTACGCTTTTTCCCGCGTTGCCATAAAAAGCCAGCCCCGATCAACAGCACAGCCCCTGCAGCAACCAGCTTGCCGATTCCATCCATCGCCTTTTGATCGACGATACCGCTGCCGATCAGAGTAGCAATGGCTCCCTGCGGCAAGTAGCCGATGAATGTCCCCACCAGAAAATCTTGCGCCGTCACCTGGCTGAGCGCCAGTCCGGTATTGATCATGATGCTGCTGATGGGTAATTGCCGAATCAGCACCACCGCCTTCACCGATGAACGGATATGGAATGCCTTGCCGACAAAGCGGTGATTGCCAAGCTTTTGCTTCAGCCAATCCCGGCCCCAATGGCGCACCGCGTAGAAAGTGATGGAGGAGCCCACGATTGAGCCGACCTGCGCCAGGAGCAGCCCCTCCCAGAATCCGAAAGCAACCCCCCCCAGGCCATAGAAAACCAGACGGGGCATGCCGATGGCAACAAAAACTGCAACCAGTGCCGCGTAGATCATCTCGGCATAAAGGTCATCCCCTTGCAGGAATTCACGGAGTTTGTGGACATCGCGCGCAATGCTGCCGATCGGGGTGAAATAAAACAGACTGAAGACCAGCAAACCAGCGGCAAGCAGTATCAACAGGCGTTTCAACTCACGCGAAAGACCCGGTGCTACCGACTCAAGCTCAATGTCTTCTTCTGCACTTTTATCGATTGCTTCCGTCGCCTGAGCGCCGGCGCCCTCAGAATGGTCCGTCATCAGGGCTAATTTTGAGTTCGCCCGGCGCCGAGGCGATTACCCGGGATGGCCCGATTGACGAACCAGCGTACGCCGAAGCAATCGCGGATACCCCGCCAGAGGCGATTATGCACGCCATATTTCGAGACACCGCGCAGGCGGGGGCGGTGATTGACAGAAAACTCCGCCACGACATAGCCTTTGGCCCGCAGCAAAGTCGGCATGAAACGATGCAAGCCATTGAAAACCGGCAGTTCCGCAACGCATTCTGCGCGCACCACGCGGGCGCCACAGCCGCTATCGCTGACGCGATCGCCGGTAATCCAGTCGCGAAATCGGTTGGCGACTCGGGAAGAAATCTTCCTGATTGCCGAATCCTGGCGCTTGCTGCGCACGCCCGTCACGCAATCCACCTTGAGGAGAATCGCTTCGTCGAGCATGTGCGGCAAGTCAGCGGGATCGTTCTGGCCATCGCCGTCGAGGGTACCGATCCACGTTCCCCGTGCCGCGCGGAAACCCGTCGCCACAGCAGCGCTCTGACCACAATTGATGGCATGCTTGAGACTGCGCACGACGCCTGTCTCATTCGCCAGTCGCGCAAGAACGGCTGCACTGTCATCGGTGCTGGCATCATCGACAAAAATGATTTCAATGGCTTCGCTCCGGCCCTGAAACGCAGCCTGCGCTTCCCGCACCATCGGCTCAATATTCTCCGCTTCGTTATAGACGGGAATGACGATCGAAAAGAAGGGGGCTAGCTTTGCGCTTGAATCAGTCATTTGAAAGTGTGTTTGAGCGCACCGCCCGCCGTGCCGCCAGCGCCGACTTTTTAAAGCGAGCGCAGCAGGGCGTAGGTGCAAAGCGACATCAGCGTGTCGGGGAAGATGCCGAACAGCACCACGGCAGCGCCATTCAATGAAAGCAGGAAGCGCATGTCGTGACTGGCGACGATGGGCGCGGCATCGACGGGGGCATCGAAATACATCAACTTGACGATGCGCAGGTAGTAGAAGGCGCCGATCAGCGAGAACATCACGGCAAAAATGGCGACAGCGATATGACCGGCATCGATGGCGGCCAGCAGCACCGAAAACTTGGCGAAGAAACCGACGAAGAAAGGCACGCCGGCCATCGAGAACATCAGGGCCATCATCACGGCGGCAAACCAGGGGCTGCGCTGGTTCAGACCCTTGAAATCCTCCAGATGCTCGGCTTCATAGCCGGCACGCGACATCAGCAGAATCATGCCAAACGAACCCAGCGACATGATGACGTAGGCGACAACGTAATACAGGGATGAACTGTAGGCATTCAGTGCATAGCGCGGATCGGCGCTGACCGTGCCGCTCATCAGGCCCAGCAGCATGAAACCCATGTGCGAAATGGCTGAATAGGCAAGCATGCGCTTGAGGTTGGTCTGGGCGATGGCGGCAAGGTTGCCAAGGGCGATGGAGAGCACCGCCAGAATCATCAACATCTGCTGCCAGTGCTCGGCGATTTCGAGCATGCCATACACCAGCATGCGCATGGCGATAGCGAAGGCGGCCAGCTTGGGTGCGGAGGAAATCAGCAGGGTGATTGGCGTTGGTGCGCCCTGATAAACGTCGGGCACCCACATGTGGAATGGCACGGCGCCGAGTTTGAAGGCAATGCCGGAAACGATGAAGACCAGGCCGAACACCAGCACGGTCTTGTTGGCGACTCCCAAGTGAAGCGCTTGCGAGACACCGCCGATTTCGAGCGTGCCGGTCGCGCCATAGACCATCGACATGCCATACAGCAGCAGGCCGGAAGCGAGCGAGCCTAGGACGAAATACTTCATCGCCGCCTCGGTGGCGCGCGGGCTATCGCGATCGATGGCTACCAGCGCATACAGCGACAGGGAAAGCAGTTCGAGGCCGAGATAAATAGTGAGGAAATGCGCGGCCGAGACCATCACCATCATGCCGAGCGTGGCGAAAAGTACCAGCAGGTAGTACTCGCCCTTGTCGAGTTGGCGCGCCACCAGATAATCGCGGCTATAGATCACCACGACGATCACGGAAAGATAGATCATCAGCTTGAGGAAATCCCCCAGCAGATCGTCGACAAACATGTTGCTGAAGGTCAGCACCACCTGACCATCCATCGTCTGGTAGGTAATCAGCGCGCAACCGATCAGGGTGATGAGTGTCAGTGCTGCGGTAATCCAGCGCTGGGCACGATCAAGGAAGACATCGACCAGCAAGATGACGCAGGCCATCGTCAGCAGGAAAATCTCCGGCAGGGCCGGGTAGAGGTCGGGCGTCAGGAAGTTCTTCAGCATCGTTATCTCGTCGGCGCCACTGTGACTAGAGCTTGCTCACAGCGACATGCTTGAGCAGGTTATCCACCGAGGCGTGCATGACGTCAGTGAACGGATAGGGATAAATACCCATGGCCAGCACGCAAAACGCCAGCAGGGCAAGAATGAGGAATTCGCGGTTGTTGATGTCGGTCAGTTCGGCCACATGACTGTTGGCGACCGCGCCGAAGACCACGCGCTTGTACATCCACAAGGTGTAGGCAGCGCCGAGGATCAAGGTTGTCGCAGCCGCAAAACCGATCCAGAAGTTGTACTTGATGGCACCCAGCGCCACCATGAATTCACCGACAAAGCCGGAGGTCGCGGGCAAACCGGCATTAGCCATGGAGAACAGCATGAAGAAGGCAGCAAATTTCGGCATGGAGTTCACCACACCACCGTAATCGGCGATCTGCCGCGAATGCATGCGGTCGTACATCACACCCACGCAGAGGAACATGGCGGCGGAAACGAAGCCGTGGGAGATCATCACGACCAGCGCCCCTTCGACACCGATGGCATTGAAGATGAAGAAGCCGAGGGTAACGAAACCCATGTGCGAGATCGACGAATAGGCGATCAGTTTCTTCATGTCGGCCTGCACCAGTGCGACAAAGCCGATGTAGATGACGGCGATTAGCGACAGCGTGATCATCAACGGGGCGAGATAGTGGCTGGCATCCGGAGCAATCGGCAACGAGAAGCGCAGGAAACCATACGCACCAAGCTTCAGCATGATCGCCGCCAGCACCACCGAGCCGCCGGTGGGCGCCTCGACGTGCGCATCCGGCAACCAGGTATGTACCGGCCACATCGGCACCTTGACGGCGAAAGCAACCAGGAAAGCCAGGAATATGAGAATTTGCGGTGTCATCTCGATGCGCAACTGATGCCATTCGAGCATGTTGAAACTTCCACCCGACTGTAAGAAGAGATAGATCAGCGCAATCAGCATCAGTAACGAGCCGAGCAGCGTATAGAGGAAGAACTTGAAGGCCGCATAGACACGGTTCGGCCCGCCCCAGACACCGATGATGATGTACATCGGAATCAGCGAGGCTTCGAAGAAAACATAGAACAACACCCCGTCGAGGGCGCTGAAAATGCCATTCATCAGTCCTGACATAATGAGGAAAGCGCCCATGTACTGCGACACCTTTTCCTCGATCACTTCCCAGCCGGCAATGACCACGAGAATGGTGATGAAGCTGTTGAGCAAGATGAACAGCATCGAGATACCATCGATGCCGAGAAAGTATTCAACATTGAAGCGCGGGATCCAGGGCCGTTGCTCGACGAACTGCATGCCGGCTTGCGTGGCATCGAAACCCAGATAAAGCGGCAGCGTGACGGCAAAACTTGCCAAGGCAACCAGCAGCGCCGCCCAGCGCGCAAGATTCTTTGCGGAACCGGCGGCAAAAACAACCAGCGCGCCAAAGATGGGCACCCAGATGGCGAGACTCAGGAGTTGCGAAGTCATCTGCACTTTGTCCAATTATTCCGTCAGGCTCTGTTCATCCAAAGCGTCAACAGTACAAAAACGCCGATGATCATGGAGAACGCATATTGATAGATGTGGCCGGACTGGATCAGGCGCACGACACCGGCAAACCGGCCGATCAAACGGGCCGAACCATTCACGGCCAGGCCATCGATCAACGTCTGGTCACCGGCTTTCCACAGGCCACGACCGAGAGCACGCGAACCACCGGCAAAGAACCACTCGTTGAAGTCGTCAAAGCCGTATTTATTCTCGAGGATCGTCGCCAGGATGCCGGACTTCCTCTTGATCACTGCCGGCAAGTCGGGACGCTTGATATAGAGGTACCATGCCGTCGCCGCGCCGGAGATTGCCAGCCAGAATGGCAGCGTCATCACGCCGTGCAACATCATGGCGAACACGCCGTGAAATTCGTGCGCCATCTCAGCCATGCCCTTATGTGCTTCGGCAATAAAGATCGCATCGCCGAACCATCCGCCATACAACAACGAACCGATCAGCCAGCCCGAAGCAATCGCCGGGATCGAGAGCAGGATCAGCGGAACGGTGACAACCTTGGGTGATTCATGCGGCTCATGCACACCATGGTGGCCGTGATCATCATGATGAGCGTCGTGACTATGGGTATCATGCGCATCATGGGCAGGCTCGCGGAACCGCTCCTTGCCATGGAAGGCGAAGAAGATCAGGCGGAACGAATACAAGCCGCCGATGAAAACGCCTGCCAGTGCGGCAAAATAGGCGAAGCCGGCACCGGGAATAGGCGATAGATGCACCGCCTCGATGATCGAATCTTTCGAGAAGAAACCGGCGAAAGGTGGCAAGCCGGCATTGGCCAGCGCACCGATCAGCATGGTCGCGTAGGTGATCGGCATGTACTTGCGCAGGCCGCCCATGCGGCGCATGTCCTGCTCATGGTGCATGGCGATGATCACCGAACCGGCACCGAGGAACAGTACCGCTTTGAAGAAGGCATGCGTCATCAGGTGGAAGATGGCAACCGAGTAAGCCGAGGCGCCGAGCGCCATGGTCATGTAACCGAGTTGCGAGAGCGTCGAATAGGCGACCACGCGCTTGATGTCGGTCTGCACGATGGCGATCAGGGCCATGAACAAGGCCGTGATGGCACCAATGACGATGACGAAAGACAGCGCGGTCTCGGAAAGTTCGAAGAGCGGCGACATGCGCGAAACCATGAAGATGCCGGCCGTCACCATCGTCGCGGCATGGATCAGCGCGGAGATGGGTGTCGGGCCTTCCATCGAATCCGGCAGCCAGACATGCAACGGGAATTGCGCCGACTTACCCATTGCGCCTATGAACAGGCCGATGCAGATAGCAGTAATCAGCGGCCAGCCCGTAGCGGTTTCGGTAAGTGCCGCGAGTTCTTTCGATTTTCCGAACACGGTAGCGTAATCGAGGCTGCCGGCATAGGCCGCAATCAAACCAATACCGAGCAGAAAACCAAAATCGCCGACGCGGTTAACCAGGAAAGCCTTGAGGTTGGCGTAAATCGCCGTCGGACGGGTATACCAGAAACCGATCAGCAGATAGGACACCAGGCCCACCGCTTCCCAGCCGAAGAACAGTTGCACGAAGTTGTTCGACATCACCAGCATCAGCATCGAGAAGGTGAAGAGCGAGATGTAGCTGAAGAACCGCTGATAACCGGGATCTTCAGCCATGTAACCAATCGTGTAGATATGCACCATCAGGGAAACAAAGGTAACGACTACCATCATCACCACTGTCAGCTGATCAATGAGGAAACCTATCTTGAAGGAGAGGCCGCCGGATTCCATCCAGGTATAGAGATCACCATTGAAGACATGGCCC
>JAABQX010000019.1 GCA_011391215.1 Rhodocyclaceae bacterium | reverse complement strand
CGAACAGGCCGCTATCCGTGAATGGTTCGGCCAGGCCCTTGCGCAGGATACCGGGCAGGGCGTCGTAGATGCCAAAGACGCGTTGCTTGGCATAGCGGGTGTTGCCACCGAAGAGTTCGTCGCCGCCGTCGCCGGCCAGCAGGTGTTCGTGTCCATCCTGCCGGGCCATCTGCGCACAGTAATAGGCGGGCACGGCGGAGGAGTTGCCGAAGGGTTGGTCGTAGCTGGCGGCGACGGCGGGCATGCCGCGCACCAGGTCGTCCGGCGTGATGTAGTACTCGTGGTGGTTCGTGCCGAAATGGCGGACCGCGAGGCGCGCGTATTCCATTTCGTCGTAGCCGGCCACATCGAAGCCGATGGAGTAGGTGTCGGCGGGCTGGCCGGTGATTTGCGTGGCCATGCCGGCGACCGTGGAGCTGTCGGTGCCGCCGCTCAGGTAGCAGCCAGCGGGTTTGCTGCCGATCCGGGCGGCTACCGAGTCGCGCACGATGCCGAGAAATTCTTCGCGCAGATTGGCGAAGGACTCGCCCCGGCCTTCCTCGAATTTTGGTGTCCAGTAGGGGGCGACGGTGAGCTTGCCTTTTTCGTACAGGGCGCAGTGGGCCGGCGGCAGGCGGAACACGCCCTTGAAGATAGTCCGTGGCGAGGGGATTACGTGGAAGTAGAGGTAGTCGAAAATGGCCTGCGGATCGAGTTCGGTTGCGCCCAATTGGTCGGCGCGTGGGGCAAAGATGATGCGGTTGCCATCGCTGCGATAACAGAGGGTCTGGATGGCGAAGCGGTCGATGGCGAGGAATGTCCGGCCATCGCTTAGTTCGATGGCGACCGCGAAGTCGCCGGATACCTTTGTGGGCGCTGCGGTGCCGTATTGCTGGAAAGCCTGCCGCCAGGCGGCCGGGATGCCATCACGGGTGGCAGTTGCGGCGAGTTCGCTATCGGCGAAGCGTGGCTGGCCGAGACAGAGTGCGTTGTTCGAGGTCTGTGCGGTTGAGTTATTCATTTTGCTTTAACCAGTCAAGGCAGTAATTTTCCACGGTTTTACGCCATTCTTGTGAAGAGAACGTGTGATCTGCGCCCCCGATGTCGATGCGTGTCAGGTCGGGACGTTCGAGCAGGCCGCGCCAGCTTGCGGCCGTGGCGGTGAATTCGAGAAATTCCTTGGCGGTGTAGTCGTTGCCGCTGAGAATGAGCAGTACCCGCCCCGAAAAATTCTGTAAGCCGCGGGCCATGCGCTCTTGAAAGGCGAGGTGTTCGCCGTGGCTGACCCGGGAAGAGGCTTGCCCAACTTTGCGCAGCAGTTCGCCGATGGACTGTGTAATGTTCAGACGGCCGCTCAACAGCTTTAGCCAGAATTCCTTTTGCAGCAGGCGCTGGCCATAGTAGTGCTTGACCTGCGTCTTCGCCAGGCTGGCTTCGGAGCGCACCCACGGATTGAGCAAACACAGGCCGGCAATGCGCGGATCGTGTGTTTCATCGCAATAGAGCAACGCAGCGGCAGCGGCATCGCACAAGCCCCAAAGAACAATGCGGGTGACTGCGGGGCAGGCGTTTTGCAGGGCGTCGATGGCGGCACCGATGTCGGGTGTGATTGCTTCGAAATTACGTTGTGCGCCGCTGCTGTCGCCCATGCCGCGATAGTCGAAACGCAGGGTCGGAAAGCCGGCGGTGGCAAGGGCACGCGCGAGCAGCACGAACTGCCGGTGACTGCCGACGCGCGTTTGCGGGCCGCCGACGATGATGACGATACCGACTTCGGCGGGTCTTTCCGGGCGACCGAGAATGCCGAGCAGGGTTTCCCCCGCGCAGGGAAAGAGCAATGTTGCTTCGCTGGCGTTCATGCCGACTGGGCTGCCAGTGCTGCGAGGGTGGCATCCAGCAAAGCTGGCGCCTCCTCGATCTCGGTGGTTTGCCAAAAAGTCGGCGCTGGCAGGACGGCACTGCTGACGACGTGGCCTGCCGCTTGCCATTGCTCCAGGCGTTTGACCGATACCGGCGCGAGCGTGGCATCGGTGCGTGTCGAAAGTTCGAACCAGATTGCATGTCCCGGCTGTGGCGGCGGGTGAAGTTCTGCGTTTTCGAGCCCGCGTGCGAGCTCCGGCGACAGGGTGTAGCCGGCGATTTCCACCGACTGGCCGGCGGCGAGCGATTGCTTCAAGGTTTGCATGACCCCCTTGCTGTCGCCGCTGAGCATTTCCCCCGCCACTTTCAGGCGCAGAAACTGCTGGAGGAATTGCTTGCCCGCGCTCACCGGCTGCCAGAAAAGGAAGTTAACCCTGCTGTCGAGCTGTCTTGCCGCGTCGGTGGCCAGCAGACACCCGGCACGCAGCCCCCAAAGCCACAATGGCGCATTGCAGCGCGCCTTGAGCCAGGCGTGGGCCGCCTGCACATCCTGCAGCCAGCCCTGCCATGTTGCGTCACCGAAGTCACCGGAGCTGTCGCCACAACCCTGCAGATCGATCTGCAGGACGGTATAGCCCTGCTGCGCCAGCAAGCGTGACTGCATGGCGGCCACGCGGCGGGACTTGTTCATTTCTTCCGCAAATGGGTGCAGGTAGAGCAGCGCGCCCTTGACGCTTGCACCTGCGGCCGGGTGGTAGAGGCAAAAGCGTTGCCCGTTGGCGACCTCAAGAAAAAAGGGGACAAACGGAATGCCGGCTTCAGGTCCCATCGGGATCATGGGATGGCTTAGCCTGCAAGCTTGGCTTCCACGAATTCAAGCAGTGAACCGACCGTGGCGAATACGGCGCCGTCGATTTCATCATCTTCGGCGGTGATGCCAAAGCGTTCTTCCATCCCGGTAATCAAGGAGACGACTGCCATGGAATCGAGTTCGGGAATGGCGCCGAGCAGCGGCGTGGCCGGGGTGAAGGTGGCGGCCCGGCCGTTGAGGCTGAGGATCTCGTCGAGCAGGGCGAGGACTTCTTGCTGGGTGTTCAAGGGGACTCCCGTCATATTGGGCTGGAATATGGCAAATTATAGGATTAATAACAGCGACGAGAGCATGCGATACTTGCATCCGTCGTAGTTATCTCGCCCCAATTGCCATGCATGATGCCACGCTGCTCCCCGAACTAATTGCGCTATCGGCACAGCGCGATCCGCATACCGTTGCCCTGACTTACGGCAAACATTCGCTTTCCTATGGTGATCTGCAAGACGCCGTGGAGCGCTTTGCCGGCGGTTTGATCGGCCTCGGCCTGCAACGCGGCGAACGCGTGGCGATCTACCTCGAGAAGCGCTTCGAGACCGTCATTGCGAGTTTTGGCGCGCCGGCGGCGGGCGGCGTGTTTGTGCCGCTCAATCCGCTGCTGAAGCCGGAGCAGATCGTCTATATCCTGCGCGACTGCAACGTGCGGGTATTGGTGACCTCGCCGGAACGCCTGGCACTGCTCACCCCGGTGATGGCTGCCTGCCATGATCTGCGCCATGTGGTCGTGCTCGATTCCGCACAGGCGCTGCCGTCGGATGCCGGCCTGAGCTACAGTCGCTGGAGCGATCTGCTGGCGGCGCCCCTGCGCGCCGGGCACCGGGTGATCGATACCGACATGCTCGCCATCCTCTACACCTCAGGCAGCACCGGCAAACCCAAGGGCGTGGTGCTGTCGCATCGCAACATGGTCGCGGGCGCCAAGAGCGTGGCTGCCTATCTGGAAAACCGGCCGGGCGACACCCTGCTGGCCGCGCTGCCGCTGTCTTTCGACGCCGGCTTCAGCCAACTGACCACGGCGTTTCACGTGGGTGCGCGCGTGGTGCTGCTCAATTATCTGCTGCCGCGCGATGTGCTGAAGGCGCTGGAGCGCGAGAAAGTGACGGGGCTGACGGCGGTGCCGCCGCTCTACATCCAGCTTGCGCAGCTGGAATGGCCGGCATCAATTACCGAACACCTGCGCTATTTCGCCAATACCGGCGGGCGCATGCCGCGCGAGACGCTGGCGGCCTTGCGCAAGCGGCTGCCGCAGACCCAGCCCTTCCTGATGTACGGCTTGACTGAGGCTTTTCGCTCCACCTTCCTGCCGCCGGTTGAGGTCGATCGGCGGCCCGATTCGATCGGCAAGGCCATACCAAACGCCGAGATCCTGGTGCTGCGCGAGGACGGCACGCCCTGCGCGCCCAACGAGGCGGGCGAACTGGTGCATCGCGGCGCATTGGTCGGCATGGGGTACTGGAACGATCCGGAAAAAACCGCCGAGCGCTACAAACCGCTGCCCATTCATGCCCCGGGGCGCGAGGCGGGGCTGGTGTTGCCCGAGCTTGCCGTCTTCTCGGGCGATACGGTGCGCATGGACGAGGAAGGCTTCCTCTATTTCGTCGGCCGGCGCGACGAGATGATGAAGACCTCCGGCTACCGCGTCAGCCCGACCGAGGTGGAGGAGGTGCTCTACGAGACGAAGCGGGTCGGCGAGTGTGTCGCCTTCGGCGTCGAGCATGCGACGCTCGGCCAGGCCATTCAGGTGATCGCCACGCCGCCGGGGGACGGGACGCTCGATGTCGCGGCGCTGCTCGCCGAGTGCCGTGCCCGCATGCCGGCCTATATGGTGCCGGCAGATATCGACGTGCGCGTGGGGCCGTTGCCGCGTAACCCGAACGGCAAAATCGATCGCAAGACATTGAGTACCGAATGGATTGAACGACATGGTTGCTGAAAAAGTGCTTCCGATGCACGCTCCGATGAACATGTTTCCGGTCGATGCCGGCGAGTTGATGGTCGGCGGCATGCCGCTGACGCAATTGGCGGCGCGGGTCGGCCGCACGCCTTTCTACGCCTACGACCGCGCCCTGCTGGAACGGCGGGTGGGCGAGTTGCGCGCGGCCTTGCCGCCTGCCATCAAGCTGCACTACGCCATGAAGGCCAACCCGATGCCGGCACTGGTCTGTCACATGGCCGGGCTGGTCGATGGCATCGATGTGGCGTCGGGCGGCGAATTGAAGGTCGCGCTCGATGCCGGCACCGATCCCCATGAAGTCAGCTTTGCCGGGCCGGGCAAGAGCTGCGGGGAGCTGCGTCAGGCGGTAGCCGCAGGGATTTTGATCAACATCGAATCGTTTCGTGAGATTGATGAACTGGCGGCACTGTCTCAGGAACTCGGCTTGCCGGCGCGCGTGGCCGTGCGCGTGAATCCCGATTTCGAGCTCAAATCATCCGGCATGAAGATGGGCGGTGGTCCGAAGCAGTTCGGCATCGACGCCGAGCAGGTGCCGCAGGCGCTGGCCGAGATTGGGCGCCATGGTTCCAGTCGCTTGGCTTTTGAGGGCTTTCACCTTTTTGCGGGCTCGCAGAATCTCAAGGCGGCGTCGATCGTCGAGGCCCAGTGCAAGTCCTACGAGCTGGCGCTACGCCTGGCCGCCCATGCTCCGACCCCGGTGCGCTTCTTGAACCTGGGCGGCGGTTTCGGGATTCCTTATTTCCCGGGTGAGCAACGGCTGGATCTGGCCCCCATCGGCGCCAATCTCGCCGCACTGGTGCAACGGGCGGGTGTAGAACTGCCCGCAGCTGAACTGGTCATCGAGCTCGGCCGTTATCTGGTGGGCGAGGCGGGTATCTACGTCACCCGCGTGGTGGACCGCAAGCTATCGCGCGGGCAACTGTTTCTGGTCGTGGATGGCGGCTTGCATCATCATCTTTCGGCCTCGGGAAATTTCGGCCAGGTGATCCGCAAGAATTATCCGGTCACCATTGGTAATCACATGGTCGCACCAGAAATGGAAATTGCCACAGTGGTGGGCCCCTTGTGCACCCCTCTGGACTTGCTGGCGGATCGCATGGAACTGGCGCGCGCCGAGCCCGGTGATTTGGTGGTGATTTTCCAGTCCGGCGCCTACGGTGCCAGCGCCAGCCCGCAGGCCTTTCTCGGCCATCCGGCTGTTGTTGAGGTTCTGGTCTAACAAGTTCGCCGTCTTGCCGGCGCCGACTTTTGCGGAGCGCAGCTGGTAGGGACTGCGGCTCAGTTCTGGTTGTCCGGCTGCATTGTCTGCCGGCCGCCCGGTAAAGTGGGTGTGGTGGTCAGGAGCCGGGTACCCGCGGGGTGGATGTACTCCCGGGCGGGGGCCAGATCGACACCCCGGGCCGCACCGGGCGGCACGTAGCTGCGCTGCAGCGGGTTGTCCCGCCGAGTGCGGTAGTCGTGGCGTTGGGCGAGGATGAAGGTATCCCAGTCTACGTTCGGATTGTTGATGAACTCCCCGTTGATGCCGCTGTTGAGCGGACCCTTGCCGATCAGCAGGTTGTTGTAGGCCTTGACGATATGGGCGCCGGGCCTGACGGCGAGGTAGCCGCCACCCTGCGGCCGGTTGTTGTCGATGGTGTTGTTGATCAGGTAAAGCTCGTTGGCGGGGTGCTTGTAGACTTCAGCACCAAAGGAGATGATGTTGCCATTTTCGCTGGTGGCGCTTTGCTCGATGATGTTGCCGATCACGAAGGCAATGCCGCCGTTGGGAAACTCGAGTTCGTAGCTGGCGCGGCCACCGCTTTCGTCGGTGAGGCGGTTGTACAGGATATGATTTTCGGCGGCTCGGCTCTTGAGCAGGTGACCAAGCTTGGCATGGTGGAAATAACTGCCGATCACGCTCAGCTTGCGCAGGGCGCCGACATAGAGATTGTGGCTGTAGCCATCACCGGCACCGTTGTGGCCGAATTCGCTGTTCTCGATAGTGAGTTCAGCGTCGCCGCCGCCCGTGAGGATGCCGTTTTCGTTGTCGAGAAAGCGGCAGTTGCGGATCGTCAGGCGACCCTTTTCAAAACGGATGCCCGCTCCATTCTTGTCGGGGACGCGGGCGCCGGTGAATTCGATGTTCTCGACCGTGATGTCGCCCCCCCGGATGACCCATATGGCCTTGCGTTCGGCGCTGGCGCCGGCAGCGATCAAGCGGGGGCGACCGCCAACGCCACGAATGACAAGTCTGTTCTGTTTCCAGACAGCCACGTCGCCGCTGTAATCGCCGGCCTCGATCTCGATCGTGTCACCATCCTGCGCAATGGCAGCGGCGGCGGCGATGGTCGGCATGTCAGAACCAGGGCCGACCCGCAAGATGCGCGCTGCAGTGCCCGCGGGTGACTCCACGAAGGCAGTCGAGGAAGGCTTGGCAGGGATGGCGATCAGCTTGCCGTTGGGATCGCGGCGGATTTCGCCAAGATACTGCGCGGTGGCGGGCAGTTTGTCATCGGCGGCCGTAGCCGAAAAAGCGTTTACTGCCAGAAGCAACGCAAGCAGTTGAAATGCCATATTCACAATATTTGAAGGAAGCACGATTGTCCGGGTGGGTTTCGATGCAGAAGCTTTCTGGAAAAGCATACTACCCCGGATTTGGCCGATAATGCCTCGTGCCTTTTCCTTATTCCGATATGCCCCTGCCGCCCGAGTTCCTGCTGAAAAAAATCCTTTCGGTGATCATGTTGCCCCCAGTGATGCCTTTGCTCTGCATTGCCATCGGCCTGGTGCTGATGCAGTGGCGGCATCCCCGGTTCGGGAGAGGGTTTGCGTGGTTTGGTCTGCTGACACTCTGGCTGCTGAGTACCCCGATTTTCCTCGACCAGTTGGCTGCGCCGCTGGAGGATGTTCCGGTTCTCCAAGAGCGGAATTTTGATGGTGCTCAGGCGATTGTGATCCTCGGAGCCGGCTATCGCCATTTCATGCCGGAATACGGTGGTCCGACGCCCAACCGGTTGGCGCTGGAGCGCTTGCGTTATGGCGCGCGACTGGCTAGGTATAGCCGTCTCCCTGTTCTGGTCAGCGGTGAAGCGGATCTGATGGCAGAGAGCCTGTGGGAGGACTTTGGGGTTGCACCACGCTGGCTGGAAAGGGCGTCGCTAGATACCGCTGGAAATGCGCGTTTTTCGAAGAAAATCCTCGCTGCGGAGGGGATTAGGCGCATTGTGCTGGTGACTCATGCTGCTCACATGTCTCGTGCGGCGGGAGAATTTGCTGCACAGGGGTTGGAAGTCATTCCGGCACCCACGGGCTTCATCCATGAGCGGACGAGGGGCGAAGATATCCGCGATTATCTGCCGGGTCCCTCGACAGCCTTTTCGAGCTGGTATGTGATGCACGAATGGCTGGGGCTGCTGGCACAAAAGATCCGTATCGCTTACGGTTGAAACCGTAAGCAGTTTCCAGCCCCCCTTGCTGGTTAACTTCTTTGTTGGAGTTTGTTATGCCATTGCTGCGCATATGCGGAGAATAAATGGGAATAAATTTATGCATTCCTATTGCTTTTGGACTATTCTTGGCGTATATGTGGAGTATGAGATTTTGGTTGGTTTTACCTACTGTAGAGGGAGTGGGGTTGGGCGGTTCAGGGGGTGTCGTGAGGAGATAGTCATGATCCAGGTATTACATGATCTTGAAGGTTCGGCATTCATTACCGGTATTTTGTTGTTGTTGGTTTTGTTGGGGTTTTTGGCGATGGCTTGGCTGATGTTTGGCAGTTCGGTATTGGTGGGTTTAGTTGTCTGCTGGGTAATTGTCGCCTTTGTTCCTTTCATTTTTAGGGTAGTCAATCTCTGGTTGTTATCACCGGGTTCGTCTGTGCTCGATAATTAAATCCGCAATCAATCATAACGCCTTCTGGCTGACCGGTTAGAAGGCATCTTTATTGTGTTCCGTGCAGATCGGCGGTCTGTTTTTAGTCCAGATGGATTATCCATTTTTTTGCAATCCAGACGCCCAAGATAATCAGCAGCAATGTCAGTCCGACCAGCACGAGGCTACCCTGCCCGGGATTGCTGAGTGCAGCGTGTAGATTGTCGACGAACAAGGCGAAGGCTATTGTGCCGGGCGTCATGCCGAGCATGCTTCCAATAAGAAAATCACGCAGACGGATGTGTGATGTTCCTGCGATCATGTTGACAATGGCAAAGGGAGCCACTGGAACCATTCTCAGCGCAGCGGCGGCCAGTATTCCTCGGTGGCCAAGTCGTTCGCTGATGGCATTGACCCGGTTTCCGGCTAGCTGGCGCACCACTTCTTCCCCGAGTCGCCGGCCGATGGAAAAACTTATTGCAGACCCGATTCCGCCACCGACCAGTGTCGTGATCGAGCCGAGGATTGGACCGAAGGCGACGATGCTGAGGATCGTGAGGAACACCAGCGGGACTGCCAGGATGCTGGCAAGTGCAAAACCGGCGATTGCGATGGGTAGGCCGTAATCCTGACCGGCCTGCCGGAGCGCGAAGATGACGTGCTCGATGTCGAGCCCTTCACGGAACTGCCCAGAGTTCCAGATCAGGGCAAATACCAGCAAAACCAGGATAGACAGGCCAAAAGTCACCAACTTGCGACGCAGATGGCGCGGGTGACTTGGTGTCATCGATTTGATCCTTGCCGGAACCCTTCCAGGATGGCAGCCAGAGATCCGATATTGCCTGGCTCGAACATGGAGCCGTGCAATCCCGGGGCTTCCATTTCTGTCAAACGATCTGTCACTATGCGTCGCCAAGGATTAAACAGCCAGCGCTGCCAAAACACTAGTCCGGAGGATTTAACGAGTAGCGCAGGCCCCAGGTACTCTGTGGGTTCATATTTCCATAGCGCCTTGATCTGGACAGCCAGACCAGCGTCGCTGAACAGGGCATCGATTCGTCGGCCATTCATGCTGAGCTCCTGGACATGCAGAAGCTTCGTCAGCCAGCCGAAGAGTTGCCAGAGTCTTTGCGCGCGCACCAAAGCGTTAGGGTAAAGAGTATCGATAAGCACCAATCCGCCAACGTTGATTCCTTGGTTCTGAAGCGCACGTGAGGTTTCGAGCCCTGTAATGCCGCCGACGGAGAAACCGGCCAGATACACCGGACTGACGCCATGCATGCGAATCCGATCGGCATACAAGCTGGCCAGATCGCCTAGCGTCGTTGTCGGGACGTGATCCGGGGGCTGTAGCATGTAGATATCGAACGACTGCGCCAATGCGGCAGAAAGTGCCTGGAAGCGGATCAGGTCCCCGTGTCCGGATGCAACCAGAAAGAGGGGGGGGGAACCGGGCTCACCGCCCAGCCTGAGCAACGGTTGAATTTTCTGGGGTATTTTTGCTAGTGCCCGGGCTAGTGACTCAATCGTGGGATTCTCGGTAACCAGATACAGGGGGACTTTCCTGCCGAGCAGCTTTTCGATACCGGTGATGATATCGATGACTGCAAGGGAGTCTCCTCCCAGTTCGAAAAAGTTTTCGGTGACACTTTCAACTTGTTTGCCCAGCGCATGTGTCCACAATTTGACCAAGACACTTTCCATGCCTGGGGCAGGTTTGCGCGAATACGCGACAGCTTGCCTTTCCTCCGGTGAAGGCAGTGCAGAAAAATCGATTTTCCCCGTCAATGTTTCAGGTAATGAGGGAAGAAAACTGAAACTTCCCGGAAGCATGTAGTCCGGCAGTCGCTTGCGCAAGTGTTCACGCAGATTGTCTGCATCAACATGAGAGCCAGCAACCACCCAAGCATGCAGCACTTGCTGCTTGTTCAATGTGACCGTCCTCACGGCGGCGCGAAATACTCCTTCCATCGCCAGCAGTGCAGACTCAATTTCACCCGGCTCGATACGGTAGCCGCGAAGTTTTATTTGTCGGTCAAGACGTCCGGAAAAGTGCAGGTTGCCATCACCGTCAAGCCATCCGGTGTCACCCGTTCGGTAAAGGCGTGCGCCGGGAACAAACGGATCGTCGAAGAACGCCATGCGATCGAGTTCTGGATGCTTGAGGTAGCCACGGGCAACAGCGCCTCCGCCGATGCAGATTTCACCCCGTTCCCCGATGGGTAGGAGGCCGAGGTCGGCGTCCAGGATGTAGATTCGTGTATTGTCGATGCAACGGCCGATCGGCAGGGACTTCTCGATAGAAGTAGGGTGGCAAGGCCATGCGGTTGAAAAAATC
Organism: Rhodocyclaceae bacterium; assembly: GCA_011391215.1. GTDB lineage: Bacteria > Pseudomonadota > Gammaproteobacteria > Burkholderiales > Rhodocyclaceae > Sulfuricystis. The sequence continues at coordinate 21,734 of JAABQX010000019.1, read as the reverse complement.
ACCGTTTCGGTGGGGCCATAAACGTTGAAGAGCTGTCCCCCCGTCATGCGCAGGAAACGATTCGCCAGTTCGGCTGGCAGTATTTCCCCGCCACTACAAGCGACCCGCAATTTCAAATCTGGCGATGGGGTGTCGCATAGGGCATCCAGGAAGCGTTCCAGAGTTGACGGAACAAATGCCATGATCGTGACGTCCTGGGCCACGACGAAGTCGACCAGCGCCCTGGCAGACAAGCGTCCCGGCGGGGGCAGTGCCACGCTGGCGCCATGAATCAGCGGCAGGCAGATTTCAATCAACGCAGGATCGAAGGTGTATTGCGTGGCTTGTCCAGAGCGGTCCGAACATGTGACCCGGTAGTTACGGGAAAGCCAGGCGAGTCTGATGGCCAGGGCGCCATGTTCGATCATGACACCCTTGGGTTCTCCTGTGGATCCCGATGTGTAGAGTACGTAGGCAAGATCTTCCGGACGAGGTGTTGCCAACGGCTCAGTTTCAGGCGCGTCGGGATGTGCAGGGATTGAGTCAATCTCCAGCGTATGTTCATGAAGAGAGGATAGGCGGCCTCTATTGCGGGTCTGGATCAGCAGGACAGCCGTTCCGCTGGCGGCAAGAATATTTCTTAATCGGTCCACTGGGGCATCGGGATCGAGCGGCAGGAAGGCCGCGCGCGCCCTGGCAATGGCGAGCAAGGCCACCACCATTTCCGGTTCCCGTTCGAGCGCCATGGCGATGATCACGTCTCTGCCATTGATGTGCTTCGACAGTGTGTGGGCAAGCGCACGTGATTGTCGTTCGAGATCGCAATAGCTCATGGACCCGCCTTGCCAGGTCAGTGCGATAGCATCTGGCCGCAACTTGGCTTGATGTTCGAAAAGCGAGACGAAGGATCGATCTCCGTCATGGCAGGCGGAATTTTGATGCAGGCCATCCAGCAGCGCCCAGCGTTCCTCGGCAGGAAGGATGTCTATAGCCCTTGACGATTGCTCGGGGGCTGACATGATGCCTAGTACAAGGTACCAGAGACGTCGTGCGAGCAGTTCGACTTCGCCATTGGCAAAGCAGGCAGAACTACCCTCCAGAATCATCTCTAGATCCTGTTGGATCGCAAACTCGCATAGCGTGATGCCAAGTGGATAGCGGGCGGTGGCCGAGAACAACTGCTTGGAATCTATTAGACGGGCTGCGCCGAAGAAAATAGAATAGTCTTGGCGCTCAAACGATAGCAGCACGTCGAACAAACCGCTCCGCTTTTCACTAAGAATCTTGAGGGAACGCGACAATTCGCTGAGTGGGTAGCGAGGATGCCGCAGCGCTTCGCGCAGTGTGCGATGCGCGGTGGCGAGGACACCTTCGATCGAGGCGGCGGGATTGATTTCAACCGTGATCGGCATGACCCCGACGAACATTCCCGGTGTCGCGATGTAGCGGTTGCCAGCGCGGTTGAGCGTGGGAATGCCGATGGTTACATGGGTGCGGTTTCTGGTTCGTGAATAGTAAAGGGCGATCGCCGCAAGCACCACGGAAAAAGGCGTATAACCACGTTCCTTGGCGAATTCCCCTAGCCTGACATAGTCCGAACGAGCAATCCCTAGGTTAGATATATGGGCAGCTGGCAAGCCGGCTTGACTGGGGGCATGTCGTTGTTCGATCAAGGGTTGTGGCGCTACTGGCAAGCGTGCCGACCAATATTGTCCATCCTTGATGAATGAAGGCGAATTGCGATAGGTGTTGGATTCCTCAATGAATTGCGAATAGTCCGGACTCTTCTCCGGCTTGCTGGAGGCAGGCTTTATCAGGCTGTTGTATAGGGTGCTCCAGCGATTCATGATTTGAGTTGTGCCCCAGCCATCCATGATCAGGTGGTGAAACTGGATGGTGAGGCCGTGAAATTCATCGCCACCTTTCAGCAGGATGAAGCGCCAAGGCGGTCGACCATCGGCGGGAAAAGGTTCCTTGATTTTGTTTTGCCACCAAGCAATCATGGCCCGCTTTGGGTCAGCCTCTTGGCTGAAGTCCAATTCTGTCAGCTCAGTTGTATAGCTGGAGAGCAAAAACTGACGGCCATCTGCGAGCGGCACTAGGCGCAATGTCTCTGTTTCCTCAACCAAGGCGGATAATGCCGCGCGAAATCTTCCAGTATCAAACGAGCCGATGAGAAATCCGCCACCACCGATGTTCAGATGGCTACTTCCAGGCCAGGCCATCTGATCCAGCCATATCTCACGCTGACTGAGAGAAAGCGGCAGTATTTTTCCTGGCTGCGTTGGCGGAGCTAACGGGAATTCCATAGTTCTATTTCGGATGCGGCATAGCGATAGCCAGCCTCAACGATGGCTTGTGCCTGTCGATAGCCCATTAATGGAAAGCCTGCGACCGGTGGCTGAAGGTAATGGTCAGCCATTGCCTTTGTTCTGACCCTCTGCTGCATGCTGCCGATATGTCCGGCACGGTAAAGAATGTCACCGATTCCCGGGGGCCTGTCTTTACCTACTTTCATGTAAGCCTTGAATGCCCCCCAGGCTGTGAGTCGGGTGATGTTCGAAGAGACATTCAGTTCGTCTCTGACATCAACGTCGACAGCGATGATGGTGCCATTGCCATGCCTCTTTTCCAGCGGCGTGCCGAGACGCGCGCGCATGGCAGCCACGGGCACATTGTCGAGAATTGCGCCGTCGACCAGTAAGTCGCCTTTATGCACTATTGGTGGCAGAAGCCCAGCCGGAGAGTTGCTGGCCATTACAGCTCGCCACAATTCGCCGCTGTCCTGAACAATCGTGTTTGCCTGGCTGAGATTGCATGCGGCAACGAAGAACGGTCGCCAGAGATTGTCCAAGGTCGAATCACCGAACATGCGCTTGAGATCACGTTCCATACGTCGCCCCGATAATAGCGAGACGAACGGCAGGGTCGGAATCTCACCACCTAGGGCGAATGCGCGCGTTCGTTCGCAAATCTCATCCAGGGGCACGCCGGTGATGTATTGGGCTCCGATCAGTGCTCCCATGCTATTTCCACCCATAAGATCGATCGGATATTTTGCCTCCTCAAGGGCCTTGAGAACCCCGATATGGGCGAATCCCCTGGCACCACCACCGCCAAGCACCACGCCAACGGCAGAGTCCGTCAGGAACCTGGCCAGATGGGCGAAGTCATCCGGATTGTCCTTGCGCAAGGGGTATATACGCTCAACATCACGACCGACATGCCAGGGGGCGATGGCTGAGGGCTGAGTCGCATTCTCGGGGTGGAGCAGAACAAGGTGCTTTCGCTTCATTTCGAAACCCGGCACCTGGGCAAGCCGGTATTCCAACTCGCTTATTCGGCTATCAGCGTGTCCCGCAGCCACAAAGATGATCTGGTCAGATTGGTGGACGGCCTTGAGTATCCAAGGTGAAAATTCGGCTTGGGTTTCCAAGACCAGGAAGTTGTTTTCTTTTTCCAGTTGATCAAGGTGGCTAATTTCTTCCTCGAAACTGAATTCGGATGCCATTGGCCTGTGTTCACTAGAAAAACGCAAGTGTTGTGCAGACCCGGATGACAAAAAAGCTCTGACCAAGCTTTCAGCAAACGTGTTGGCGCCGCAATCTGGATGCAGAGGAATGACTGTGTAGGACTTGCAGGTGCGACCGGGATTTGATTGAGTAGAGTGGCGAAGATAGTTATAGAGTGATTGGGAAAAGACCCGATTAATAGCTAGCGGCTGTTTTGTAAGCAGAGTTTCAAACGCAACTCTGGATAACACAGCCAGCAGCGAATCGCGCAAGGCTGTGACGTTGGCGGTCCGATTCTGTTGGAGAATCATGCCGGCTTCCCCGATGCTTTCGCCAGGGCCAATTTCGTTGTAAAGCATATACTTGCCGTCGGACGCTTCACGCCAGACGCGCAGTCGTCCGCTCAGAACGATGATCACACTATTGGACTCTTCTCCTTCAAGCAATACCCGGGTGCCGCCAGTTACGGAAAGGCAAGTGAGGCTATCCACAAATTGATCGAATGCAGTGTCATCAAGTTGTCCAAAGACGGGACTATTCTTGAGCACTTCCCTTATGCGTGCTTGGCAATTGGCATGTTCAATCATCTTGGGAATACGAATCAACAAATGCCGTAGATTGGCGCCTGATCGCCAAGACCATAATCGTTAGTCGTATATTTAGGATGCGATCAGTTTCCAAGTCAGTCAATTGCAAGCGGGGTCGATTGGTCCCTTCCTACCTGCCGTATGGCACAAGTATATCCTCTTAGAAGCCGTCTCAAAAAATGTCATTCGAGGCGTTTGACCAGGAAATGAACCGTAGCGAGCTTTCGGGTAAGACCCCAAGGCCAGCAATTCTTCTTTGCCGAAAAAACGATATTTGAAGCACTAGAGTTTTCCGCCTGCTGTTGTGACGAACAAAAACAAGCCTTTCTCGTCGGCCAGCTTACGGGGGGGCGGGTTTTGTGGCGAGAACAGAGAAATCTGTCAGGATGGGGGTATCCTCATCAGGGGGTATGCGATATACCCCCGAATATACCCCCACATATCCCCGGATAACAATGGACTTAACTGGACTTGCTTGGAATGAAAAAGGCCGGAAACCCTTGCTGTTAATTGGGTTCCCGGCCTTCGTCGTACTGCTTTGGACTATCGAATGGTGGAGAGGATGAGGATCGAACTCACGACCTCCGCATTGCGAACGCGGCGCTCTCCCAGCTGAGCTACCCCCCCACTTAGGTCGCGAAGTATAGCAAATGAAAAAACGGCCGGCACAGCTAAGCTGGCCGGCCGTTATCCCCTTTGAAGCATTCTTTACTTGCCGGCGATCTTTTCCAGCAGTTCTGCCTTGATCAACTGGCCATCAAGGCCAGCCTCTTTGGCTGAGCCACCGTAGGCTAGCGTCATCAGTTGCGAGTAATACACGACGGGCATGTTGAACTTCGTGCCGTGCTTCTTGTTGATCTCGGACTGATAGATTTCGGTGTTGGCCTGGCACAGCTGACAGGGCGTGACGATCATGTCGGCTCCGTGGTCATAGGCGGATTCGACGATGTCGCGGATCTGTTTTTGCGCCATGTCCGGCTCGGAAAAGGCGAGGGCGCCACCGCAGCAGGTCACTTTCTGATCGTAATTGACGGCTTCTGCGCCGCAGGTCTCGATCATCTTGTCGAGATACAACGGGTTCTCGAAGGACTCGCCGACGATACCGAAGGGGCGGTTGGTCTGGCAGCCGACATAGCCGGCAAATTTGAGACCATCGAGCGGCTTGACGACTTGCGATTTCATCTTGTCCCAGCCGATGTCTTCGATCAGCACTTCGATGAAGTGGCGCGCCTTGGCTTCACCCTTGAAGGTGAGGCCGGCTTCCTTGAGGGCTTCGTTGGTCTCGGCCAGCAGGCTGCTGGATTCATGCAGGCGCTCGGCGGTTTCGCGCGAAGCGAGCCAGCAGGCGGGGCAGACCGATACCATGTCCTGGCCGGCAAAGTTGGTTTCGGCCAACGCCAGGTTACGGGCGGATAGCGCCAACCTCGGCAATTCGCCGCCTTCACCGTAGCCGATCGAAGCGCCGCAACAGTTCCAGTCGGGAATTTCATTCAACTGGACATCCAGCTTGTCGCAGACGACATCGATCGAACGCAGGAAGTTATCGGCCGAGGCCTTCTTCTGCGACGAGCAGCCGGGGTAAAACGCATATTGCTTTTTCGACATTCGTTCGTCTCCTTAGACCAGACCCTTGCGGCGATCTTCGATTTCGCGCGCCTTGGCCACCATTTTCTGGATGCCGCTCTTGTCTTTACACGAATGGCCGCCGAGGATTTCCATCGGGTTGAGGCGCTTGGCCTTCACCAAGCCCAAACCGACGCCCTGCATGGCCATGGCGTTCTTGACGCCCTGCCCGAATCCATCCTTGAAATACATCTTGAGTGAGAAGGTCAGTTCATTGACGCGGCCGGTCTTGATGATGTTTTCCCAGAACAGCTTGGCGATCTCGCGCGTCGGCTGGCCTTGCGGGGCAAGACCGAGACGGTGCGAGTAGTTGGCCAGACCGTGCATGATGTGCGTGATCGGCAACTTGCGCGGGCAGCGCACGATGCAGTTGTAACAGGAGGTGCACATCCACATCGAGTTGGATTTCAACACTTCGTCACGCTTGCCGGCACGGATCATCATGAAGATCTTTTGCGGCGAGTGTTCCCAGGCCGGGCCGAGCGGGCAGGAGCCGGCGCAGACGCCGCACTGCATGCACATCTTGACCCACTGGCCGTCCTCGATATTGGCCTCGACTTCCTTGAGGAAGTTGTTCTTGTATCGTGAGACGGCGTTTTCGTTTGCGGTGGTCATCGTCATCTCTCCTTTTTAGCCGAAGCCCTTCATCGGTGACGGGCCCATTTCATTGAGCTGATCAACGTAATCATTGATCAGTTTGACTACGCGGACGGTGTCGGTGATGGCAACTTCCTGGGTTTGCACACGCTCGGGCTCGAGGCCCAGCTGCTTCAATGTGTCACCGATCTTGCTCATCCGGTAGAAGGCCATTTCCGAGCCCTTCACGAAGTGGCACTGGTAATCGTCGCCGCGCTTGCAGCCCATCATCATCACACCGTCGTAACCGGAGTTCAGCGCGTCGGTGATCCATATGGTGTTGACCGAGCCGAGACAGCGTACCGGGATGGTGCGCACGAAAGCTGAATAGGTCATGCGTTGCAGGCCGGCCATGTCGAGCGCCGGGTAGGCGTCGTTTTCGCAGGCGAGGATCAGAATGCGCGGCTTCTCTTCGTCTTCTTCCGGCACATTGACGGCCTTGACCTGCATGCCGACGGTGTCGCAACTGTAGTTCTCGAAGGAAATCACGCGCACCGGGCAGGCGCCCATGCAGGTGCCGCAGCGACGGCAGCGTTCCTCGTTGAATACGGGGAAGCGCTTTTCGTCTTCATCGATGGCGCCGAACGGGCACTCCACCGTGCAACGCTTGCACTGCGTACAACCTTCGAGGCGGGCGCTGGGGAATGACAAGTCCCAGGCGCGAGGATGGGCGGCGCGGCCCTTTTCGACGTTCTCGACGGCCTGGATCGCCTTCATCGCCGCGCCGGTGGCGTCTTCGGTCGCCTGCAGCATGTCCATCGGCCGGCGCACCGGGCCGGCGGCATAGATGCCGGTACGGCGCGTCTCGTACGGGAAGCAGATGAAATGCGAGTCGGCGAAGCCATACTTGAACTGCGGTACGTCCGGACCCTGGCGGTAGGCCAGTTTGAGGACAGAGGTAGTTTCGAGAGCGGTGCGTTGCTCCTTGGCTTCTGCATCACCGCCTTCGGCTTTGGTGTTGATTTCCGTCCAGGCGTCGAGGTTGACACCGGCGTTCGGTACCAGACCGTTGGCCAGAACGACCAGATCGGCATCGGTGGAAGTGTCTTCGTTGAGGATCAGGTCCTTGAAGTCGACCTTGCAGGAATTCCCGCCGGTCACTTTGCTGGCCTTGCCCTTGGTGAAGATCACGCCTTTTTGCTGGGCGCTGCGGTAAAAGTCCTCGCCCATGCCCGGTACGCGCAGATCCTGGTAAATCACCACGGTGTCGATTTCAGGGTTCTGGTCCTTGAAGTACATCGCTTGCTTGATACTGGTGCCGCAACAATGGCCGGAACAGTAGGGCAGGTGGGTACCCGACTCGTCACGCTGGCCGGCGCACTGCACGAAGGCGACCGATTTGACTTCCTTGCCGTCGGCACGCTTTATGGCGCTGCCGTTGGCGGCTTTGGCGAGGGCTTCCAAACCGGCCTGGTCGACCACGTTGGCCTGACCGCCGCCGAGTTCTGGCAGCTTGGCAATGTCGTAGGTCGTGAAGCCGGTAGCCTGGACGATTGCGCCGCAGAGTTCTTCGGTGACGCTACCGGATTCCTGGGCCACCTTGGCGAGGAAGCGGCCGGGCGCGCCGGAGGTTTCAGCCAGTGTCGAATTCAGGTGCACTTTGATCTTGGCGTTGCCCGTCACCTTGGCGGCCAGTTCGGCGGCACCGGTCGGCTGGGCTTCGGCGTAGGGTGACGAGAAGGGCACGCGCTTGTACAGATTGTTGGCGAAACCGCCGAGGCTGCCGGTTTTTTCGACCAGCACCACTTCGTAGCCCGCGTCAGCTGAGGCCAGCGCGGCGGTCATGCCGCTCATGCCGCCACCGACGACGAGGATGCGCTTGCTGGAGGCTTCCTTGACCTTGCCCTCCGGCACTTTCATCTTCTTGACTTCGGCGCAGCCCATGCGGACATAGTCTTCGGCCATTTCCTGGCGCACTTCGTCGTGGTCGCTGCCTTCGGCGACGACCCAGATCACGCCTTCGCGCAGGTTGGCGCGCGACATGGCAGCAGTCGGGAAGCTGAAGGCTTCGGCCTTGGCGCGGCGCGAGCAGGCGGCGATACAGAGATGGGTGACACCCTCGTTGGCAATGTCGTCCTTGATCATCTGCACGCCTTCGGCGTTACACAGGAAGGAGTGGTTCTTGACCACGGCCATCTTGCCTTCCCGGGTGGCAACTTTTTCCAGAGCGGCGACATCGAGAGCTTCCCCGATGCCGCAACCGGAACAGATATATGCAGCGTATTTGATGTCAGCCATGGTTACACGGCCTCCGTAGAAGCAGTTTGATGGATGACCTGGACGGCGCGCAGGGCGGCGGCGGTCGCGCTTTGTACCGCACGGTTGACGTCTAGCGGACTGGATGCGCTGCCGGCGCCGAACATGCCCTGGGTCTTCGAACCTTCGATGAAGTTCGAGGAATCCAGGATGATGTCGTCGGGCAGCTTCACGCCGGTCACTTCCGGTTCCATGCCGACCGCCAGCACCACCAGGTCGTGCTCGGTGGCGTAGCGCAGATAACCCTCGGTGTTGACGCCATGCAGGATCGGGTTGCCATTGCCTTCATTGAGGGCAATGCGCGCCACCTTCGACTTGACGAAGCTGACGGTCGCGTCCTTCTGCACCATCTGGTAGAAGTCTTCAAGGCGATCAATGGAGCGGATATCGATGTAGTAAATCGTCGACTTTCCCTCGTCGCCGTAAGCTTCACGCACATACTGGGTCTGCTTGAGTGAAGCCATGCAGCAGATGCGCGAGCAGTGGCGCAGGTGATTTTCGTCACGCGAGCCGGCGCACTGGATGAATGCGATGTTCTTCGCTTCCTTGCCGTCGCCCGGGCGCAGGATCTTGCCGCCGGTGGGACCCCGCGGATCGGCCAGGCGCTCGAATTCGAGGCTGGAGATGACGTTGGCGATGCGGTCGTAGCCGTAGGGCTGGATCTTCGCCGCGTCGTAGGGACGCCAGCCGGTCGCCCAGATCACGCTGCCGACCTTCAGTTCGACGGTTTCTTCCTGCATGGCCAGATCCACCGCGCCGACCTTGCAGGCGGCCTTGGCGGCTTCGCCATCCGGTGTGCCGACGATGGAGGGATCGATCACGAAGCGTTGCGGGTAGGCCATGCCGTGGGGCAGGTAGGCCGCCTTGATCTTGTCCAGGCCGTAGTTGGCCGGGTTGGCGACCTCGGCGGTCACCGCTTTGCCGCAATCGCCGCAGGCGGTGCAGTTTTCAGTGACGTAGCGCGGCTTGATCTTCAGCGTGACGTTATAGTCGCCACGGCTGCCGGTGACGGCGGCCACTTCGGTCATCGTCATTACCCGCACGTTCGGGTTGCCACGGATGCGCTTCAGGTTGATTTCCAACCCGCAGGTGGGATGGCACATCTTCGGGAAATAGCGATACAGCAGGGAAGTGCGGCCGCCCAGCGTGGGGGTTTTTTCCGCCAGGATTACCTGCTTGCCGCACTCGGCGGCCTCGAGGGCTGCCGTCATGCCGGCGATACCACCGCCGACGACCAGGATGGTCTGGTTGGTTGCAATTGAAGCCGTCATCAAGCCTCCGTGGAATGGGTGCTACAAAAAATGGTGCGCGATTCTAAACATCATTGCCATGCCGAGTTTCTGCGCTAGATCAAATGCCAGCCAGAATGTTCCTATGGGGAAATAGAACAGGCATATGGTTTGGCGAGCCGCTCACGTCGTCCCACCAGCGCCGACTTTTGTCGAAAAATCAACGCGCCAATGTGCGGATGTCGAAATGCATGGTCGCCAGATCACCCAGAATCCACGTGGCGGCGGGGGCCCCCAAACCGGCGATGGTGCCCGGATTGACCAGCCAGGTAATGCCAGCCTTGATGTTGGGTTGTTGCCGGGCGAGCGGCTCATGGCTGTGGCCACAGCAGACGAGATCGTAGTCGCCGGTACAGGCCATGCCGTGGCCGTAATGGGGGTAGTGGGTGATGAAGATGCGTTTGTCGCCGAGCGTGATCGTGGCGTCGCGGCCGTGGTAGTTGAGCAGGCCGTCCGATTTGCAGGACAGTTTGGCTAGCGCTACCAGGTCGCCGAGGTTATTGCCATGCACGGCGTGGATCGGCAGGCCGAGCTTGAGGGATGCCTTCAGGGTGTTGGTGCCGATCAGGTCGCCGCAATGGATGACCGCCTCGGCGCCCTCCGCCTTGGCAATTTCGACGGCGGTGGCCAACATCGGGCCGCGATCATGGCTATCTGAAACGATGCAGATTTTCATGGCCGGCTTCAGATGATGATCGGCGCGAAATATTCTTCGCCGTCGTTGGCCTTGGTGAAGTCGACAGCGTTCATGCCGGAATGGATGCCCTGTTTCTCACGCTCGTGGTCGGATTGCACCTGCAGCACGGTGACGACGCAGTCGCCGAGGTTGTCGTACTCATCCTTGCCAGTGCCGAACTGCTCGACATCGGTGTAGTAGAACTGACAGCGGAAGCGGTTGTCGCCGGTCTTGAAGACGACGAAGTGTGCGGTGCGCGCATCCCAGGTCAGCGTCGGGCAGGTAGTCAATGTTTCTTCCAGCAGATTGAGCTGCAACTCGGCCTCGGCAGTCTGCAGGGGCACGGTCTGGCCGTAGCGCTCGTAAATCGTCTGGCTGACGAGCGTGCGCTCTCTGTCGGTAAATTTCGGGATCGGTCGGGCCATGGGTTCCTCTGCATGTTGAGTTATAGTTTCAGATACTAGTTTATTGCGAAATAAAAATATTTTTCGCGAGAGTGCGACTCGGCTGCAAGAATATCGCAGAATTCTAATGTAGCTTCGAAAGTTGTTCCCGGCCCGGATCCAGCAGACATGACCCAAAAACCCGCGCAGCCCGTACAGGAAGTCAAAAACACCACCTGCTACATGTGCGCCTGCCGCTGCGGCATCCGCGTGCATCTGCGCGATGGCGAAATACGCTTTATAGACGGCAACCCCGACCATCCGCTCAACCAGGGCGTGATTTGTGCCAAGGGTTCGTCCGGCATCATGAAGCAGTATTCGCCGGCGCGCCTGACCAAGCCGCTGCGCCGCAAGGCTGGCGCGGCGCGCGGGGCGGGCGAGTTCGAGGCAATCAGCTGGGAAGATGCTTTCTCGGTGCTGGCGGAACGGCTTGGCAAGATCCGCGCGACCGACCCCAAGAAATTTGCCCTGTTCACCGGCCGCGACCAGATGCAGGCGCTCACCGGCATGTTCGCGCGCCAGTTCGGCACGCCCAACTATGCGGCACATGGCGGCTTCTGTTCCGTCAATATGGCCGCCGGCATGATCTACACCATCGGCGGTTCGTTCTGGGAATTCGGCGGCCCCGATCTCGACCGTGCCAAGCTCTTTGTAATGATCGGCACTGCCGAGGATCATCACTCCAATCCGCTCAAGATGGCGTTGGGCAAGTTCAAGCGCGACGGCGGGCGTTTCGTCTCGATCAACCCGGTGCGTTCCGGCTATTCGGCGATTGCCGATGAATGGGTGCCGATCCGCCCGGGCACCGACGGCGCTTTCCTGCTTGCCGTGATCCACGAAATCATCGCCAAGGGTCTGTACGACCGCGAATTCCTTGTCCAATACAGTAACGCCGGCGAACTGGTGAATACCGATGAGGCGAGCGACGAATTCGGCATGTTCCTGCGCACCGAAGTGCCGGAAGAGGAAACCTGTTACGACCCGCAGGACAAGCTGTGGTGGGATCGCAAGACCAACAAGCCGGTGCTGACGCACGCTGAGGGCGCCGATCCGTTCCTGCTCGGCGAGTTCAAAATGCGCGATGGTACGCCCGTCAAACCGTCGTTCCAGTTGTTGCACGAGCGCGTCAAGGATTACACCCCCGAGTGGGCCGAAGGCGTCACCGGCGTGCCCGCCGCGACGATCCGCCGCCTTGCCTACGAAATGGGTGTGACGGCGCGTGACCAGCGCATCGAACTGCCGATTGCCTGGACCGATACCTGGGGCAAGGAACACGACACCGTCATTGGCAATCCGGTCGCCTTCCATGCCATGCGCGGGTTGGCGGCGCACTCCAACGGCTTCCACAGCATCCGTGCGTTGGCGATTCTGATGTCCTTGCTCGGCACCATCGACCGGCCGGGTGGTTTTCGCCACAAAGTGCCGTTCCCGCGCCCGATCCCGCCCTGCGCGCGGCCCCCGAACCACCCGAACGCGGTACAGCCCAACAAGCCGCTCGACGGCATGGCGCTCGGTTGGCCCGCCGATCCCGATGATCTGTTCGTTGATGCCGACGGTGGCCCGGTGCGCATCGACAAAGGTTTTTCCTGGGAATACCCGCTGTCGGTGCATGGCCTGATGCACAACGTCATTACCAACGCCTGGCGCGGCGACCCCTACAAGATCGACACGCTGCTGATCTTCATGGCCAACATGGCGTGGAACTCGACGATGAACGCCGTCGAGGTGAGGAAGATGCTCAACGACAAGGACGAAAACGGCGACTACAAGATCCCCTTCATCGTCGTTGCTGACGCCTTCCAGTCCGAGATGACGGCCTTCGCCGACCTGATCCTGCCGGACACCACCTATCTGGAACGCCACGATGTCATGTCGCTGCTCGACCGGCCGATTTCGGAGTTCGACGGACCGGTGGATTCGGTGCGCATCCCCGTGGTGCCGCCGACCGGCGAGTGCAAGCCCTTCCAGGAAGTGCTGATTGAACTGGGTGCGCGCCTCAAACTGCCGGCCTTCGTTACGAAAGAGGGCGCGCGCAAGTACCGCGACTACCCGGACTTCATCATCAACTACGAGACCGAGCCGGGCTCGGGCATCGGCTTCCTCGCCGGCTGGCGCGGCAAGGGCGGCGAAAAATCGTTGCGCGGCGAGCCGAATCCCAATCAATGGGAAATGTACGCCAAGAACAACTGCGTGTTCCATTACGAACTGCCGAAGAGCTACCAGTACATGCGCAACTGGAACCAGGGGTATCTGGAGTGGAGCCAGCGCAATCGCATCACGCGCTATGCCGAGCCGATTCTCATCAACATTTACTCCGAAGTGCTGATGCGCTTCCGCCAGGCCGCCCAGGGCAAGGGTTTCTCGCGCAAGCCCCCCGCGCACCTCGCCAAGCGCGTAGCGACCTTCTTCGATCCGCTGCCCTTCTACTACGATACGCTGGAGGCGCAGCAGACCGACAAGCACAAGTATCCGCTGGCGGCGATCACGCAGCGGCCGATGGCGATGTACCACTCCTGGGATTCGCAGAATGCCTGGCTGCGGCAGATCCATGCGCACAACCTCCTCTATGTGAATACGCAGACGGCACGTGTGGCGGGCATCGAGGATAACGACTGGATCTGGGTCGAGTCGCAGTGGGGCAAGGTCAAGTGCATGGCCAAGCATTCCGAGGCGGTCGAGCCGGGCACGGTGTGGACCTGGAACGCCATTGGCAAGGCGGCGGGTGCTTGGGGGCTGGCGCCGGACGCCAACGAGTCGCAACAGGGCTTCCTGCTCAACCACCTGATTTCCGAAGAGCTGCCGGCCTGCGAACGCGGCAACAACCTGCGGGTGTCAAACTCCGATCCGGTTACCGGACAGGCTGCATGGTACGACGTGCGCGTGCGCATTTATAAAGTCGGCGCTGGCGAGACGGCAGTCACCTCGCCGCAATTCGAGCCGCTCAAGCCTTATCCGGGTCAACCGGAGCGCAAATCGGTATGGAACTACTTTGCGGGGGGCAAGAAATGACGCAATTAGCCCTTGTCATTGATTTGAACGTCTGCGTCGGCTGCCATGCCTGCGTGACCAACTGCAAGGAATGGAACACCTCCGGCGAAGCCGGCCCGATGGTTGACCAGAACCCCTACGGCAAGGATCCGACCGGCACCTTCTTCAACCGCGTGCAGACCTTCGAGGTGGGTGAATTTCCGAATACCGAGACGGTGCACTTCCCGAAATCCTGCCTGCACTGCGAAGATCCGCCCTGCGTGCCGGTCTGTCCGACCGGCGCTTCCTACAAGCGCAAGGAAGACGGTATCGTCCTCGTCGACTACGAGAAGTGCATCGGCTGCAAGTATTGTTCGTGGGCCTGCCCCTACGGCGCGCGCGAACTCGACGAACAGCAGAAGGTGATGAAGAAGTGCACTCTCTGCGTCGATCGCATCTACGACACGACGATGACCGAGGAGGAGCGCCGTCCCGCCTGCGTGCGCGCCTGCCCGACCAGCGCGCGCCTGTTTGGCGACATTCACGACCCGCACTCGAGCGTCTCGCGTGCCATTCGCTACGCGCACGGCTACCAGTTGATGCCCGAATGGGGCACCAACCCGGCCAACCATTACCTGCCGCGGCGCAAGACCAAGCTGCGCATCCGTGAGGACGAGCTCGAGCGCGCCGACAATCCGCTCAAGATCGATTCCCAGTTGCCCAAACCGGGCAAGGCCGAGCCTTCGCTCGACGATGTTACTTCCTGGTAGAGGCTGTCATGCATCCCGCTTTCTCCGTCGTTTTCCTCACCACGCTGATCGGCGCCGGCCAGGGTTTGTTTCTTGCCCTGTTCACCGTCGAATCGTATGCAGCCTTCGGCTTGCTGCCGGCCCAGTCGAGCGACTTTTACGCGCTGGGCAGCGTGATCGCGGTCATCCTGCTGGTGCTTGGACTGTTCGCTTCTTTCTTTCACCTCGGGCGACCCGAGCGCGCCTGGCGCTCTGCCACGCAGTGGCGCACCTCGTGGCTGTCGCGCGAGGTCATCGTGTTGCCGGCTTTCATGGGCATGACCTTCCTGTATGGCGTTGCCCACTGGACGGGTTTCAATCCGGTGATCGCCACCTTGCCCAGCGGCGCCCCGATCAACCTTACCGCCGTGCTCGGCGTCATCGGCACCGTGCTGGCCTTCGCCCTCTATGTCTGCACAGGCATGATTTACGCCTGCCTGCGCTTCCTGCGCGAATGGCACACGCCGCTTACCGTTATTAATTACACCCTGCTCGGTAGCGCTTCCGGTTTCTCGCTGGCTGCCGCGCTGGCGGTCACGGAAGCTCCCGGCGTGATGCCTTTCCTCACTGGCTGGGCGCTCATCATCACTGTCCTCGGACTGATCAGTCGCTCGGCATCCTTGATCCGCAATGCCCGCCTCAAACCAAAATCGAGCTTGCAGACCGCTATCGGCATCAAGCACCCGAAGATCGTCCAGAAGACAATGGGCATGATGGGCGGCGCCTTCAATACGCGCGAATTTTTCCACGGCCAAACCCGGACGATGCTGCGTTCGATCAAATGGCTATTTCTGCTGACCACTTTCGTGATACCGCTGGGCCTGCTGAGTGTCGGCCTGTCTGCGGGAACTGGCAGCCCCGGGGGATTATTGGCGCTGGCCTTTGTCGTGCAATATTTTGGTCTGCTGGCGGAGCGCTGGTTTTTCTTCGCCCAGGCCAATCATCCACAGAACCTGTATTACCAGTCGGTTGCTTGAGATGTTGATTTCTCTCAATCGGAAAGCTCAATGGCAGGTATAAGTTTTCGCAATTGCTGCGAATGACAATGGGGCTTATGATTCTGCACCCAGTTTTTTAACCACTCACCACCACTTACCGGAGGAATAACAATGAATTTCGACAAAGAACTCGATGCACGTGGCCTGAACTGCCCCCTGCCGATTCTGCGCGCCAAGAAGTCACTGGGCGAAATGACCAGCGGTCAGGTGTTGCGCATCCTCGCCACCGACCCGGGCTCCGTCAAGGATTTCGTCGCTTTCTCGAAGCAGACCGGCAACGAACTGCTTTCCAGCGCTGAAAACAACAAAGAGTTCGAGTTCTACATCAAGCGCAAGTAATTGCGCGAAAAGTCGGCGCCGGCGAGACGGCAGTCGGGCAGCAACAAAGTAGCCATTGAGTTGCAACCAGCGCCGCAAACAGAACAGGGCACCCATGCGTTTCGTGGGCGCCCTGTTCCGTTTTTGAGTAATTTGATGTTTCTATAAGTAAAATTGCCTCGATGCTGCACCGCGATATGCAGCATTATCCGCAACCTGAGCGATTTGAGTAACCCACATCTGGCGTCGCGTGCGACGTTTTGGAGGATAAGATCATGGCCAACACACCCGAAATCGAAGAACTGATCAACAAGCGACTCGACGAACTGCTGCCGCAGAAGCTGGATGCCCTGCTGCAGGAACGCGCAGAATCGAAAACACCCTCGATGGCCATCATCGCCACCAAGGGCACGCTGGACTGGGGTTACCCCCCCTTCATCCTCGCCTCCACTGCCGCCGCGCTGGGCTGGGACGTTACCGTCTTCTTCACCTTCTACGGCCTGCAACTGGTCAAGAAGGATATCTCCGACCTCAAAATCAGCCCGCTGGGCAACCCCGGCATGCCGATGAAAATGCCGTTCGGCCCCGACTGGTTCAGGAGCATCAACTGGAACATCCCGAACATCGTCCAGGCCAACATCCCCGGCTTCGAGAGCCTGGCCACCAGCCTGATGGAGCAAACCATCAAGAATAATGGCGTGGCTCCCCTCGCCGAACTGCGCGAACTGTCGCAGGAAGCCGGCGTCAAGTTCGTCGTCTGCCAGATGACTGTCGAACTGTTCGGTTTCGACCACAATGATTTCGTCGATGGCATGGACTACGTCGGCGCCGCCTCCTTCCTGCCCGTCGCACAGGAAGCGGATGTCACGCTGTTCATCTAAGCTGTTGTCGCATTACTGCAACATAAACTTGGTGGCGGGCGGAGGATCTGAGGGAAGAAGTTGTCTTCCGCCACGCAGGACCTTAGAGTTGCACCAAGTTGTTGTTGAATATAAGCAAAGTCTTCTAAACCGATGAATCAAAACCCATAGGGGGAATCATGAAACTCAAGAAAATCGCAGCACTCCTCGCCGTCGCCGGCATGTCCGCACCCGCCTTCGCCACCAACGGCGATAACCTGATTGGTCTTGGCGTACAGTCCCGCGCACTCGGCGGCACGGGTACCGCAGCTTTTTACGGCGCGGAAAATGCGCTCACCAACCCGGCGCTGCTCGGCAAGTTAAAAGGCACCGAGTTCTCCTTCGCTGCCACGGCTTTCATGCCCGATGTCAAGGCGACGACTAACGCTGCCACATTCCCCGCTACGACAAGCGATACGAGCGATTCCGATCTCTTCGGCATTCCCGAAGTGTCATTGGCCCACCGCATCGATAACAACTGGGTCGTCGGCATCGGCATGTTCGGCACCTCCGGCATGGGCGTGGACTACCGTGGCAATCCCGGCCTGTTTGATGGCTATTCCAGTCTTCAGATGATGAAGTTCGTGCCCTCCGTTTCCTACAATGGTGGCAACTTCGGAATTGGCGCTGGCCTGGCTTTCCAATACGGCGCACTTGACATCAACTATGTAACACCAGCCGGTAACGTTGGCTCCGGCACATCTACTGACTTCGGCACCGGCATCAATCTGGGCGGTTACTACGACTTCGACAAGAACCTCACCTTGGGCGTTGCCTATCAGTCCCAGATTAACATGACGTACGATGAGCAACTTACCGTTGCTGCGGATGGATTTGGCATCGGCCCGAATGGTATGGGAACCATCACTTCCAATAAACTCAGCCAGCCGGCCGAATTCAAATTGGGCGTTGCCTATACCATGGGCGAATGGATGCTGACGGCGGATTACAAGCGCATCTATTGGGGTAGCGCCGATGGTTACGAGACGTTTAACTGGGAAGACCAGGATGTCTTTGGCCTGGGCGTGAAATACAGCGCTAATGGCTGGTGGCTTGGCGGTGGTTACAATTACGGTTCAGACCCGATCAAAAAGCTTGGCGACTCGACGAACCCGATGGTTGCTTACTCGAATCAAGCCATCAATGTCTTCAACAACCATTTCTTCCCGGGGATCACCGAAGGCCATTTCACCTTTGGCGGCGGCATGGCCCTGGGCAAGACCAGCACACTTGAGTTTGCCGTGGTCTATGCGCCTGAGGTTTCCAAGACTGTTGATACCGGCTACATTACCGGTGCTTTCGCCGGCGTGCCTCTGCCGGGCAATATGACGACACATACAGTCGATCACTCGCAACTCGGTATTACTGGATCGATACGCATGAACTTCTGATCGCTGTTCAGATCCTGAAAAGGCCGGCCTAGCCGGCCTTTTTCATCTGGGCATCAGATACATCAGCAAAATCAAATATATAACGGAGGAATCCCATGTCGAAACTGCTTAAACTAGTCGGAGCGCTGGCCCTGTCGGTCTGTGCGACCGTGGCATCCGCTCAAGCTTTGAAACCCTTTGTGCTCGGCTCCAAAGGCGCGGGCGACCTGGCCGCCAAGGTCGAAGAAACCAAGGCGGCACTCACCGGCGCCGGCTTCACCATCGTTGGTACCTACAGCCCGTATGCCAACACCACGGTGCTGATTGCCACGAATGATGAATTGAAGAGCACGGCAGCGAAATCGGAGCACGGTGGTTTCGGTGCGGCGCAACGCGTTTCTGTCGTCAAGGTCAAGGACGAGGTGCAGGTGGCCTATGCGAACCCCGCCTACTGGTCGAATATCTACCGCATGTCGGGGGATCTGAAGGGCACCTCGGACAAGCTGCAGACCGCGCTTGGCAAAGTCGAGGACTTCGGCGCCAAGGGCATCGCAGCGGCTGACTTGCGCAAGTATCACTACAAGATGATGATGCCCTACTTCGACGAACCGGATCAACTCGTGACGCATGCGAGCCACGAGGAGGCCGTCAAGCAGGTGGAAGCCGGACTCGCGGCCGGCAAGCAGGGCATGACCAAGGTCTATCGCATCGACATTCCCGGCAAGAAGGAAGTCGTATTCGGCGTGGCCATGAAGGGCGGGGAAAAAGAGAAGTTCATCGACGATAAATACATCATGGGCCAGATCGACTTCAAGGATGTCAAGGCGGCCGCGCACCTGCCCTATGAAATTCTTGTGGCTGACAAGAAGGTGATTGCCCTGTCCGCACGCTTCCGCATCGCGGCCAGCTTCCCCGACCTGTCGATGATGGGTGACAACAGCTTCATGAAGATCATGGAGTCGCCGGACGCCATCAAGAAGGCCTTGGCCCAGACCGCGGGCGACAAGGACTGATCTTTGCCGGAAATTTCCTGGTAATGAAAGCCGCCAAGGGTTCGCTGACTGCGGCTTGGCTGATACCGCTCCTCTTCGCAGGAGCGGTTTTTCTTTTTACGGCTGCCCCCGCCATCGACCTGGCGACGAGCGCCTTGTTCTACACGCCGTCACAGGGGTTTACCCTGAAACATTCGGAATGGGCCAGGCTGTTCTACAAGGGTTCGCCCCTGTTGGTCCAAGCCTGGATTTATCTCCTCATTGCTGCCGTGCTGCTGAGTTTTCGCTCAGGCTTTCGACACCTGCGACGCCATGCGCTATTCCTGCTGGCGGTGATCACATTGGGCCCGGGCCTGCTGGTTAACGTCGTGCTCAAGGATCACTGGGACCGTGCGCGCCCCGTCCAGATTGTCCAGTTCGGCGGTGAGAAGCAATTTACCCCGGCCTGGGTGATTGCCGACCAGTGCGCAGACAATTGCTCCTTTGTCAGCGGCCATGCCAGCGGCGCTTTTTCGCTGTTGGCGCTGGCGTGGGTGTTTCCGCGCCGCCGCCACTTCTGGCTGACCGTGGGAGCAATCTGGGGGTCAAATATGGGGCTGGTGCGTATCGCGCAGGGCG
Source organism: Rhodocyclaceae bacterium (assembly GCA_011391215.1). Taxonomy (GTDB): domain Bacteria; phylum Pseudomonadota; class Gammaproteobacteria; order Burkholderiales; family Rhodocyclaceae; genus Sulfuricystis. The sequence goes on along the minus strand of JAABQX010000019.1, from coordinate 1,783 downwards.
GACACTTTCTTTCGGATGTCGTATTCGCCGGATTTTTGGTGTATTTCAGCGCCGCCTTGCTGGCGCGCTGGGTTTTTTACCGGCCGCTGGCTACACCGCCGTAGCCGGTAAAACCGCTGACCCGCCATGTGTTCATGGGCTGGAGGATGCCTTTGTCGGGAACATCGATGGCCGGTAACGCTTCGGCTGTCGAAAATTCATGTTTGACCTGATCGTCGCCGAAGCGACCGACCAGGATGGCGCAGTCGAATGCGCGGTCTGCGATGTCGGCCGTCAGGTCAAAGTGATTGCGGGGAATGCCGCCCGGATTGTAGGCGAGCGGAGTGACTGGTACAGCGAGGGTGCGGCGTGCGTAGTAGGCCAGTTCCACGAGTGTTCCCCGGTCTCTGGAAATGACGGCATGGCAGCCGGTTGCGCGCATCTGCTCCGCCAGTTGCCGGCCCGAGGTATCCCAGCCGCGCACGGCATGGAACGGGTCGGTATTTCGCGTTATGGGAACCCCGATGGCAGGCGCCAGCCGGTGCCAGTGATACAGGGCAGCAGCGAGCAGGAGATTAATGATGATCGCCCAGACAAGCCAACGCCGGTGGTTGCGTTGTACCAGCATTGCCACGGCAAGCACGGTAGCGGCGATATAGGTCGTGGCCCCCCAGTTGGCGTTGGCGCGTGTCAGGAGGGAAAGCAGTAAAAAACCTGCCAGGATCGGTAGGGAAAACAATACGAGCAAGCGCTGCCGAGGATCGGTTCGCCATGACTGCCGGTCTGCGGCAGCGACCAGCAGCGCCGGCAACAACAGCGGCCCCATGATGGCGAATTGCGCAAGGGCAAAATTGGCGAGGGAGGCCGGGCGCAGGAGCTCGCGATCGAGCTGCGCCAACTCGGCGGTATGGCGCAAGGTTGCGAAATGGTGATCCTGATTCCAGAGAGCATTGGGGATCAGGAAGGCCAGCCCGAGCAAGGCCGCAACTGTGGCTTTTAGACCAATACGCGGCCGGTGATCCAGCCAGAGCACGGCCAGCGCACAGAGCAGGAAGATCACCATGGTGTATTTGGCGAGCAGGCCGAAGCCGATGGCTACGCCCAGGGCCAGCCAGTCGCGCCAGCGATCCGTTTCCAGCGCACGCAGGAAAAACATTAGCGAGAGTGCCCAACAGAACAGCAACAGGCTATCGGTGGTCATGAACCGTGCGTAGAAACTGCTGAGCAAGGTCGAGGCGAAGGCGATGCCGACCCACATGCCCGTGCGGGCATCGAACAGCCGCGCTGCCAGCGCGGCCATCACCCACGCCGTAGCGGTGAACAGCAGCAGCGCAGGCAAACGTATGCAGGTTTCGCTATCGCCACACAGCAGGCCGGCGCCGGCAATGGTCCAGGCAATCAGCGGTGGCTTGGAAAAATAGCCCCAGGCCGGATCGAGTGACCAGATGAAATACTGCGCCTCGTCGACTGACAGGTTGAGCCCGGCATCCCGGGCGGCAATGAGGCGCCAGACAATCAGCGCTGCCAGCACAAGGCCCAGCGTCAGGCCCGGCCGTGCTGTCAGCTTAGACTCCCAGTCGGTCACGCTGTGCCACTGTGCCGGAGAGCAGGGCCTTGAAGTTGACCAGACGTTCGCGTTCCTGCGCCACGACAGCAGCGGGCGCCCGCTCGACGAAGCTCGGTGTCTCCAGCTTCTTTTCTGCCTTGGCGATTTCGTTTTCGAGACGGACGATTTCCTTGCCGAGGCGTTCCTTTTCCGCTGCGATATCGATCTCGATCTTCAGCATCAGTCGGAAGTCGCCAA
>JAABQX010000018.1 GCA_011391215.1 Rhodocyclaceae bacterium | reverse complement strand
TACTCAATAAACTGTTCCCCTTCCTGCTCTGGTGGCCGCTGGTCACGCGTCGCACCCTGCGCGACGATCTGCTCGCCGGCTTCACAGGCGCCCTGATCGTCCTGCCGCAGGGCGTCGCCTTCGCCACCATCGCCGGCCTGCCGCCGCAATACGGCCTGTATGCCGCCATGGTGCCGGCGGTGATCGGGGCCTTGTTCGGATCGAGCTGGCATCTTGTTTCCGGCCCGACCACAGCGATTTCCATCGCGATTTTCGCTGCCCTGTCCCATCAGGCCGACATCGGCTCGCCGCAATACATCAGCCTGATCCTGACGCTCACCTTCCTCGTCGGCTTGTTCCAGTTGATCCTCGGCCTGGCGCGCATGGGCGCGCTGGTGAACTTCATCTCGCATACCGTGGTGATCGGCTTTACCGCCGGCGCGGCCATCCTGATCGCCGCCAGCCAGGTGAAGAACTTTTTCGGCATCCCGATTCCGCGCGGTACGCCGTTCTACGAGATCGTGCATCAGCTGGTTGTGCAGTTTTTCGCTATCAATCCGTGGGTGCTCACCGTCAGCCTGGTCACCCTCGCCACCGGCATCCTGACCAAGCGCTACATCAAGAAGATTCCCTACATGATCGCGGCGATGATCGTCGGCAGCCTCGTCGCCGAGCTGTTCAATGTCTGGCAGGGCCTGGCGACCACCGGCATCAAGACCGTCGGCGCGCTGCCGGCCGGGCTGCCGCCACTGTCCACGCCCGATTTCTCGCTCGATACCTTGAAGAAAACCGTCGGCCCGGCGCTGGTCATCACCATGCTAGCGCTCACCGAAGCCGTCTCCATCGCCCGCGCCATTGCCGTGCGCTCGGAACAGCGCATCGACAGCAACCAGGAGTTCATCGGCCAGGGTCTGTCCAACATCGTCGGCAGCTTTTTCTCGGGCTTTGCCTCCTCGGGCTCGTTCAACCGCAGCGGCGTGAATTACGAAGCGGGTGCGAAGACGCCGCTGGCTTCCATTTTTGCCTCGATCGGATTGGTACTAGTGCTACTGGTCGTGGCGCCGCTCGCCGCTTACCTGCCCAATGCGGCGATGGCAGGCATCCTGTTCCTGGTTGCCTGGGGGCTGATCGACTTCGGCCACATCGCGCACATCTGGCACACCAGCAAAGCCGAGTCGGCGATTCTTGCCGCGACGCTGATCGGCACGCTGATCAACCTCGAGGCCGGCATTTTCATCGGTGTTTTCCTCTCGCTGCTGATGTTTCTCTACCGTACCTCGAAGCCGGAAATCATCCCCGTGGTGCCGGCGCCGGAAGAAGGCGCCTACCACTTCGTACGCGCCAAGGGTCGCCAGGAATGCCCGCAAATGCGTGCCGTGCGCGTTACAGGTTCGTTCTACTTCGGTGCAGCCAGCTATGTGCAGCAAATGCTGCAGCAGATCGACGAAGAAAATCCGCAGCAAAAATCAGTGCTGCTCACCTGCTCCGGCCTCTCTTACATCGACATCGCCGGAGCGGAAGTGCTAGCGCAGGAAGCCCGCCGGCGGAGGCGCATGGGCGGCGGCCTCTACTTCTATCGGCTCAACCAGTCGGCCTACGATTTCCTGCGGCAGGGCGGCTACACGCACGAGATCGGCGAGGGCGCCTTCTTCCCGGTACGGACCAACGTCGCCGGATCACTTTACTGGACACTCAATCCCGATATCTGCCGCACCTGCAAGACGCGCATCTTCAAAGAATGCAATGCCGGCGTGCTGCCCGACGGCTTGCGTCGCCAGCGCCTGCTGCTCGCCACCGATGGCAGCGAATTCAGCCATGCACCCGAGGAAATCGCCATCCGGCTGGCGAGAAGTTTCGGCGTTACCCTGGATCTGATGACCAGTGTCGAATCGTCCGATGACGACGAGATCGCCCGCATCCGCCTCGCGCAGGTGGAGCGCAAGGCAACCGAAGGGGGCGTCGTCTGCGAAACCATCGTGCGCCACGGCAAAAACCTGGTCGAGCAAATCGTCTCGGCTGCAGCGGCGGCCGATGCCAACATTCTCGTCATTGGCCGTCACCCGCCGCGCGGCGGCATGAAAGAACGCCTGGTCGGCGAAATCGCCCTGCAGATCATCCTGCGTTCGCCCTGCCATGTGCTGGTGGCAAACTGGCAGTCGCATCCCTGCCGCAGCCGCATTCTCATGGCCACCGACGGATCGCAGATCAGCAGCACGGTAGCCGAAGTTACCGCCCAGATCGCCAAGGTCGCCCACCTGCCGGTGACAGTACTGGCCGCCGCCGGAACGGAGGCTGAACGCACCAAGGCCGAGGCGGATGTGGCGGAAAAGCTCGGTCTGCTCAAGGTCGAAGGCATCGAATGTGCCGGCGTCATCGTCGAGAAAGCGCCTGACCGGGCCATCATCGAGACCGCGCAGGAAGTGGGCGCCGACCTGGTGATCATCGGTAACGACCAAAGCAAAGGGCTGTCGCGCAAACTCACCGGGCAGATTACCGATCGCGTCGTCGGCGGACTGGCGTGCGCCGTGCTGGTGGTGAAACGCCCGCCCGAGCCGGATGGTCTGGTCGCCGCGGTCAGGAATCAGGCATAAAACGGCTATCATCGCCGTCCCGCCAGCACCGACTTTTTAAAATCATGGGCTACCGACTCTCGAAAATCTACACCCGCACCGGCGACGCCGGCACCACCGGCCTCGGCGACGGCTCGCGCGTCGGCAAGGATGCGCCGCGCGTTGCCGCGCTCGGTGATGTCGATGAACTCAACGCCATCCTCGGCATCCTGCTTTGCGAAGCGTTGCCGGAGGAGGTACGTATGCTCCTGACCGGCGTGCAGCATGACCTGTTTGACCTGGGCGGCGAACTCTCGGTGCCCGGCGGTGCCTTTCTCAAGGACACGCAACCGGGGCGCCTGGAAACCGCCATCGACCGCTATAACGGTGAACTGGCGCCACTCAAGGAATTCATTTTGCCCGGCGGCACGCGCGCCTCCGCCCTGACCCACCACGCCCGCACCGTCTGCCGACGCGCCGAGCGCGCTGTGGTGGCGCTGGCGCGGGGTAACGATGGCGAGGCAGTCTCCGAACCGTCGCGGCAATATCTCAACCGCTTGTCGGATTTACTATTCGTGCTGGCGCGCTGGCTCAACAAGCATGCCGGGCATGGCGATGTCATGTGGCAAAAAGGGATTAACGCCTGATCTGTGCGTGAGGGGGCGGCCTGCCGCCGTCCCGCCAGCGCCGACTTTCTCAGCGCATTTCCGGTTTCAGCGCACCCGCAGTCGCTGGTTATCTCGACACTTCATCAGCTCGTTGCCGAGCCCGCGCAAACGCTGGTTGAGTAAAGTGAGCAGTTCCACGAGAATCTTCACGCCGACGCGGGACTCTTCAGTCAGCATGCGCGTCAGCGCTTCCCGGTCGAGCACGGCGAAGACCGAGCTTTCAAGCGTCACGCAACTCGCGAAACGCGGTTCACCATCGATCAGCGACATCTCGCCGAGCGTTTTGCCTGGGCCGGAAACACCCAGGCTCTGCGGTAGACCGCGCGCATCGAGCTTGAGGATCTCGATACTGCCTTCGATGATCAGCAGCATATAGTCGCTGGTCTCGCCTTCGCGGATAATTTCCCTGCCGGCCGCAGCGCGATAGCAATTCATATAGCGGGCCAGGACTTCGATGTCCGCGCGTTCGAAATCCTCGAACAAGCTGATATGTTCGACGATTTGAAGAATACGGTCGACAAACGTTTCCGCACTACCAAGCGACTCGAAGACCGATAACTGTTCGAGAGTTTTAGGATTCTGCATAGGTCAGATATTACCGATAGTTGGATTTTTGTGCCACCCGGCAAACAACCTCAGTTGTCCGTATTTTTAGTGCCCGGCAAGTACGGTGCGGCGCTTCCTCACCGCGTCGGCCAATTGATCCAGAACGAGTGCGCTGTCATCCCAGCCGAGACAAGCATCGGTGACCGATACGCCATGATCGAGCTTCAAGCCTGGCTGCAGGTCCTGTCGCCCCGGGTTGAGATGGGATTCGACCATCACGCCGAAAATGCGCGCCTCGCCCGCCGTCAGCTGGGCGGAGACATCGGTCGACACTTCCATCTGACGTTTGTAGTCCTTGCGACTGTTGCCATGTGAAAAGTCGACCATCACGCGCGCTGCCAGGCCGGACTTGCCGAGTTCGCTGCAGGCCGCCTCGATGCTCGCATGGTCGTAATTCGGCTGCTTGCCGCCGCGCAGGATGACGTGGCAGTCCTCATTGCCATTGGTCGAGACGATCGCCGAATGCCCGGCCTTGGTCACCGACAGGAAGTGGTGCGGCGACTGCGCTGCGCGGATCGCATCGACGGCGATCTTGATGTTGCCATCGGTACCGTTCTTGAAGCCGACCGGGCAGGACAGGCCGGAAGCCAGCTCGCGATGCACCTGGGATTCGGTAGTACGCGCGCCGATGGCGCCCCAGCTGATCAGGTCGGCGGTGTATTGCGGCGTGATGGTATCGAGAAACTCTGTGGCGCAAGGCAGGCCCATTTCGGTGAGCTCCCACAGCAGCCGGCGCGCCAGGCGCAGGCCTTCGTTGATCTTGAAGCTGCCGTCCATGCGCGGGTCATTGATCAGGCCCTTCCAGCCCACGGTAGTGCGCGGCTTTTCGAAATAGACGCGCATCAGGATCAATAGATCGGCGTCCAGTTGATCACGCACGGCTTTGAGGCGCTGCGCATACTCCATGGCCGAATCGAAATCGTGGATCGAGCACGGCCCGACGATCACCAGCAGGCGGTCGTCCGCGCCATGCAGGATGCGATGAATGGCGGCGCGCGCGTCGTAGGTGGTCGTCGCAGCCAGGTCGGTCGCCGGAAATTCGCGCAAGATATGGCCGGGCGGCGATAGCTCCTTGATCTCGCGAATGCGTACGTCGTCGACAATATGCTTCATGGTGGTAGCCTAGATCGGAAAGCGCGCGATTTTACCGCAGTGCAGCGCAAGATCCGGCCTCCCGACAGAGGCGCGCAGCGGCGAGGTTGGGTCGGCACAAGGCATTCCTGCCGCGGCGATCTATCTCTTTCGTTGGATTTACAACAGGCTCGATAGCCGGACATAATGCTGGCACTTGCCACATCGACTCGCCGGGACAATGAAAAACATCACCAGCTGGCTGCTCCAGGAATTACTGGCCGAAAACAACCGGCATCGGGCAACCATGCGCCAACTCGCGCCCGGAGACCCGGTGTTCCGGGTCGGAGATGTCGGCGACTACATGGTCGTACTCCTGAGCGGCAGTATCGAGATCCGTAAGGGGGTCAAGGTGATTTCCCTGGTGGAACCAGGTTCGATGTTCGGTGAAATGGGTCTGATCGACCATCAGCCGCGAGTGGCGGATGCCTATGCCGTCACGCACTGCCGCATTGCCGAAATCCGCGAGGGGCAGTTCATGTCGTTGCTGGAGGCGACGCCCTATTTTTCGCTTGCCGTCATGCGCCTGCTGACCGACCGCTTGCGGCGGCAGGTCGACACCTGAGCCGCAGGCTCGACACAAGATTTGCCGGCTCAGGACGTACCGCCCACGGTCAGGCCGTCGATGCGCAATGTCGGCTGGCCGACGCCGACCGGCACGCTCTGGCCTTCCTTGCCGCAGGTGCCGACACCAGGATCGAGCGCCAGGTCGTTGCCGATCATCGAGACACGTTTCAGCACATCGGGTCCGTTGCCGATCAGCGTGGCGCCCTTCACTGGCGCACCGATCCTGCCGTTCTCGATGAGGTAGGCCTCGGCGGCGGAGAACACAAACTTGCCGCTGGTGATGTCGACCTGCCCGCCGCCGAAGTTGGCGGCATACAGCCCCTTCTTCACCGAGGCGATGATCTCCTGCGGGTCCTTGTCGCCGGCCATCATGGTGGTATTGGTCATGCGCGGCAGGGGCATGTGGGCAAAGGATTCGCGGCGCCCGTTGCCGGTCGGCGCCATGCCCATCAGACGCGCGTTCAGGGCGTCCTGCAGGTAACCGACGAGGATACCGTCCTCGATCAGCACGGTGCGTTGCGTCGGGTTACCCTCGTCATCCACCGACAGCGAACCGCGCCGGTCGGGAATCGTCCCATCGTCCACCACCGTGACGCCCTTGGCGGCGACGCGCTGGCCCAGGCGACCGGAGAAAGCCGAGCTGCCCTTGCGGTTGAAGTCGCCTTCGAGCCCGTGGCCGATCGCCTCGTGCAGCAGGATGCCCGGCCAGCCGTTGCCGAGCACCACAGTCATCTCACCGGCCGGTGCCGGGCGCGCGTCCAGATTGACGGAGGCCTGATGGATGGCCTGGTGCGCATACTCGGCCAGCACCTCATCGCTGAAATAGCCATAGTCGAAACGCCCGCCGCCGCCCGCCGAGCCCTGCTCACGCTTGCCATTTGCTTCGAGGATGACGGTGATCGAGACGCGCGCCAGCGGCCGCACGTCGGCCGCCAGATGCCCATCGGAACGCACCACCAGCATGGTTTCCCAACTACCGGCGATGGTCGCCATGACCTGGGTAACGCGCGTATCGGCGGCGCGGGCCAGTTGTTCGAGACGTTCCAGCAATTTGACCTTCTCTGCGTCGGCCAGCGAACCAAGCGGATCGGTGATGGCATACAGGGCCGGCAGACCACGGCCGGAAAGCAAGGGTGTGCTCCCCGCGCCACCCGCAGCGGCAATTGCCCGCGTCGCCCGCGCCGCGCCCAGCAAGGCCGGCATGCTGATTTCATCCGAGTAGGCGAAGGCAGTCTTCTCGCCGCTGATGGCGCGCACGCCGACGCCCTGCTCGATGTTGAAGCTGCCGGACTTGACGATGCCCTCTTCGAGACTCCAGGCCTCGGAGCGCGAGAACTGGAAATACAGGTCGGCGGCATCGAGCCGGTGGCCGAACATTTCGCCGAACACGCCGGAGAGTTGCCCGGTCGTCAGGTTGTAAGGTGACAGCAGGTACTGCTCTGCCGTGCGAAAAAGGCTGCTGGGGTCTTGGGTCATGAAATTCTTCCGCTATTTTGGGTGGGGCGCCGTCTCGCCAGCGCCGACTTTTCAAGTTTACAGTCTTCGATGCATTCAGATCCTGCGGTGCAGTAGTGCCGGCAGGCTGGTTCTGATTTCGGCAATGCGCACGTGATCAAGTTCCGCCATGACGACACCCTCGCCCTTGTCCATGCGGGCGATGATCTCGCCCCAGGGATCGATGATCAGGCTGTTGCCATGGGTCATGCGGCCACCCGGATGCAGGCCGCCCTGCGCCGCCGCCAGCACGTAGCACTGGTTTTCGATGGCGCGCGCGCGCAGCAGCACTTCCCAATGGGCGCGGCCGGTGGTGTCGGTGAAGGCGGCGGGCAGCACGATCAGAGCCAACTCGCCCAGCGCACGAAACAGCTCCGGAAAGCGCAAGTCGTAACAGATACCCAGGCCGACCGTGCCGCACGGCGCATCGAAGGCCACCGGCACGGGCGCGCCCGCCTCGATGAAAGCGGATTCGTCGTAGGACTCGTCGCCCTTCCGGAAACCGAACAAATGGATCTTGTCGTAACGCGCGACACGCCGGCCGGCTGGGTCGAACACCAGGCAGGTGTTCTTGAGTTTCGCCGGGTCGTTGGCCAGCAAGGGCAGCGTACCGCCCACCAGCCAGAGGCCATGGCGCGCCGCGTTTTCCGCCAGGAATTCCTGAATCGGGCCGTTACCGTCGACTTCGCGTACCGCCAGCCGTGCTTTATCGCTGTCGGAGATGATCGGAAAATATTCGGGCAAGGTGACCAACTGCGCGCCCTGCGCTGCCGCCTCGGCAATCAGGCGCGCGGCAGTGGCGAGATTCGGCGCCAGATCAGGGCCGGAAATCATCTGGAGTGCAGCGATACGGAAAGTCATGGCGACGCGGGTCTGGTTGTGAAATCGTTTTCAGGTGGCTTGCGGTCGATCTTGTCCACCTGCGGGTCGCTCCAGCTACCCGTGACAGCGTACTCGAAGGCAAACGCCTGATCGAGCGGATCGTTCAAGACCTTCTGGGCAAGCCAGGCGGCAGCGCCAATGGCCGGATTGACGATCATTGCGCCGATGGCGATGGATTCACCGACCGATGGTTGCACCCGCACCTTGAGATCCTGCGTTTCGGCGACCAGATTCACTTTACCTGAGAGCAGCACCTTCGCCGCCGGGCCGCGGAGGTTCAAGCCCTCGGTGTGCATCTGGCCACGGCTAATGTCGGCAGTGCCGGTGATGCTGTCGAAAGCGAAACCCTCGCTGAAGACATCACGAAAATCGAGAGAAATGCGGCGCGGCAGCGACTGCAGGGACAGCACGCCCAACAAGCGCCCCACGCCAGGTTCGAGCTTCTTGAACTGCCCTTTTCCTGCATCGATCTTGAGCTGGCCGGTGAGGCTCGGCAGGTCGAAAGCAAACGGCGCACCGGCCCAGGTCAGGTCGCCTTCGAACTGTGCCGTACCGCGGCGCATCGAATCGGGTAGCCCCAGGCGAACCAGCAGTTTTTCGGCATCATTGACATCGAGCTTGAAGTTGAGCGCGGTCTCGGGGGCGGAAAAACTAGGGCGCCAGCGCCCGGTACCTTGCAGTTTGGCAGCATCGTTCTTTACATCCAGCTTTGCCTGCCAGACACCTGCGCGATTTTCAGCGGCAACGCGTACCTCGCCCAGCGCTTTCTCTTGCAGGCGGAAATCATCAATGACGAGATCGATCGCCGGCATCTCCTGGTTGTTATCCGTTGTGACAGGTTCCGGCGCAATAGACGCTTTGGCGCTGGCATTGCTGTCGGTGGCAGGCAGGGTAAATTGGCTCAAGCGGCCGGTAACGCGCCCGGCCCCCGTGCCATCCCACGTCACTTTCCCCTGCGCCTCGCGACTTGCCAGGTCGAAGCGCCAGAGCGCATCATTGCGTGCGCCAGTCAACTGGACATCATGGAAGCGCCGGCCCAAAACATGCATCTCGCTGGTTTTCAGGTCGACGGCGGCCAGCGGGAAAGCCGGCACAGGCTTGCCGTTGCCATTATTGCCATTACCATTGCCACTACCATTGCTGGCCAGCAAGGCACGCCAGACATCGACATCCAGTTTCGGCTGGGTAATCGCGAGCGTCACGCCGTTGGCCGGCAGGGGTGCAGTGGAGTTGTTTGCTGCGGTGCCGATCGCCGCCCGGCCCCGCCAGCCCGTCCCGGAATCCAGAAGATTGACAGAGACATTGTTGCCCAGCGACGCTTTCAAGGTGTTGCGCTGCGCCTCGACGTGGCTTTCCACCCTGAGCGGCAGCGCATCGCGCGCGGATTTATTGAAAGGTTCGGGCAAGCTCGACGACAAGCCTTCCAGTGTCGAATCAAAACGGATGTCGGCGCCGGCGCCATGTTTCTTCACGGTCACCGTCGCACGCCACGGCGATTGCCCGGATAGATGTTCGAGCGCACGCCAGCCGTATTCCTGCCGCAAGACCTGTGTTGTCAAGGTCCCGGCAGCGTTGACACGCACCCCTCCGCCACTGATGGATGCGACATCCAATGTCAGCGGCGCGCCCATGAAATTGGCGCGCAGGTTTTTCGCCTGCAGGCGGTCAGCCGTAAAGTTGAATTCACCCCGCGCGGCGCTGAAAGGCGGCAATTCGGACAGCACGCGCAATTGATTTTCGGCGAACCGGTAACGCCCCTGCACCTGGGTATCGGCAATATGGCGCAAGGGCAGCACGAGTTTGAGATCAAGTTCGCCCTTGCCCGTCGCGTTCATCGTCGCGGTGAAATGATCGATGAGTTCCCCCACCGGACTCGCCTCGATGAAATCGAGAAACCCTTGCGTTACCCCCCTCGCCTGCCCTGTCACCGTGAGGATTTCTTCTGGCAGTTCCAGATCGGCAAGTTCGGCGCGCACCTCCGACAAATCGACCCCAAGAATCTTCCCGCGCTGACCGCGAATCAGCATGCGCACGCCCTCGAACAGCAGGTCACCGTCGATGGCGGTGATCTCGGGCCAGTCCGGCGCGTATTTCAGGGTTGCCCCCTGGAATGTGCCCTTGACCTGGAAAATACCTTCCTTGTTGTCGCGAAAAGGAAATTTTTCCAGCGGCCCCTTGAGGCGCAGGGTCGTGCTGTCGGAATGACCACCGATAATGCTGGCGCGCAACCAGTCGCGTGTTTGTTGGCCGACCGCCAGCGGCAGGTAGCGCCAGACGGCACTGCCGGCCGCGTTAGTCACCTTGGCCGTCAGATCGATTTCGCCAGGACCCTGGCCGGTGTAACGATAGTGGCCGCTGATCTCGCCATGGGCATCCGGGTTTTGGAAGCTGATGCGCGAGAACAACAGGTCGACCTGCTTATCGCGAGTTTTCCAGCCGATTTCAGCACTCAGGTCATTGAGGGAAAGCGTCGGGTCAGCGAATACCGCCGGCAAGTCAGCCCGCGCGTTGCGGCTGTCGATATGCACCTGTCCGGCACGCTCATCGCCTTCCAGCTTCCCCGATAAGCCCATAAAACCCGGCAGTTCATGGTAGGCCGCCAATGCCAGGCCGTCGAAAGCACCCTTTATCTGCCAGCGCTGCGGCGCATCCACGCTGCCGCGCCAAGTCAATTCGAGTCCGGACAACCGCCCCTGCGGCGCAAAGCTTTTCAGGCGTGCATGAACGTCCTCAGACAAGGGAAGATGGCTCGCCAATGCCGCCAATGCGCCCAGGTCGAGGCCGTTGGCGCGAAACTCGCCACTTTCACGGGACTTGACCGTATTCAGCGTCAGGCGGGCGTCGGTGGGCGGCACCTCGATGCCCTCCGCAGTGAGCAAGGCCAGATGCTTGATCTCACCGGAATAACCCTCGTCGGTAAGCCGGCCGCTCAGACGGCCTGCCAGGTGATTCAGTTCCAGCACCGGCAAATCTGCTTGCAGGCGGACGGACACATCCGCGAGACGCACGTCGGCGGTAAATCCGGTCAGCATCAGTTTCTCGAAATCCAACCAGAGACGCACGCCACCTGTGCCGCGCGTCAACTCCAGCGGTGCATCCAGCCAGGGCGCCCAGGCGGCAATATCGGCCTGCTCCAGGTCGGCAAACAGCTCGCCGCGCCAAGCTGACAGATCCGCCACATCATGGCCGACCAGCGTGCCACGCAGGTCGAGCCGCTCCGCAACTGGTGCAGGCGGAATCGCAGTCAGGCCGAAGCTGTGGTGCCGGCCGGCATTCCTCAGATCGAAATTCAGGTGTTGCAGTTCGAGCGCCGGCGCACTGCGGAGTTCGTCATGCCAGGTCAGACGCGCATCGCGCACGACGATGCGCCCCTGCGCGAGCAGCCAGTCGGCAAAACCGTTGTCGTCTCCGCCCTGCACCGCCAGTCCGGCGACAAACAAGACACCTGCGGCGTCACGGCGAATATCGAGCGCGGGCGCGACGATCTCGAGCCGGTGCAGGCGCAAGCCGAAGTGCCAGAGCGAAGACCAGCCCACTGCGGCCTCCACCTGATCGAAAGACAGTGCTGGCCGCCCCTCCCGGTCATGCAGGTGCAGGCCATTGATGACAAGTAGCGGGTGCAATCCCGGCCAGGTTGCTGAAACGGATTCGATCTTGACTGGCAGGCCGATGGCCCCGGAAAGCTCTTGTTCGATTCTGTCTCGATACCCGGCGATTTCCGGCAGGACGACATAACGTCCGACGAGGATGATGGCCCCAGTCAGAAAGTAGCACGCCAGCAACAGACGCCAACCCCATACAAAGACTCCACGCAGCAACGGACTGGCATGCACGGGGGAGGTAGATTGGGCTAACAGGGAAGCGGGCAACGTGACGGTCGAAGGCTACAATGCGATTGTTTGACGGCGGTGGCCCTCTGAATGCAGCCCCAACTAGTAGACAGTTTAATCCATGACTCAGCCGACCCCGAACCCTTCCCCGCACCCATCGCAAAGCTCCCCTGCCGATTTCTCGCGCTATCTGGCGCGCCTGGTGCATGCACAGCCAGCACTGGCTGCCGAATTCAGCCCTGACAGACCTGCCCTCGATGCCGCCCAGCTGAATGCCTGGCTGCAGCCGGAATCACTCACCGAGGACACACTGAAACCTGCGCTGCGCCGCCTCAAGCAACAGGCGATGGCGCGTATCGCCAGCCGCGATCTGGACGGTCGCGCCGAACTGGCCGAGGTCGTCGAAAGCATGACGCTGGTCGCCGAGGCCGCCGTCAGCGCGGCGCTGGACATCAGCGAGGCCGCCCTCGTCGCCCGTTACGGTGAGCCACAAAACGCCAAGGGAGGGCGTCAGCGGCTGATCGTCATTGGCATGGGCAAACTGGGCGGCCGCGAGCTCAATGTCTCTTCCGATATCGACCTGATTTTCGTTTACCCCGAAGATGGCGACACGGCAGGGCCGCGCTCCATCTCGAACTTCGAGTTCTTTGCCCGCGTCGGCAAGGCGCTGATCAGCGCCATCGCCGAAGTCACCGGGGACGGCCAGGTGTTCCGCGTCGACATGCGCTTGCGGCCGAATGGCGATTCCGGGCCATTGGTCTGCTCCTTCCAGATGCTGGAAAACTACTTTATCACCCAGGGCCGCGAATGGGAACGTTATGCCTGGATCAAGGCGCGCCCCATTGCACCCAACTGCGCCGGAAAACACTGGGACGATCTGGAGGCCATCCGCCGCCCCTTCGTTTTCCGCAAATACCTCGATTTCGGCACCATCAATGCCATGCGCGACCTGCATGCGCAGATCCGCCGCGAAGTCGCGAAGAAGGACATGGCGAACAACGTCAAGCTCGGCCCCGGCGGCATCCGCGAAATCGAGTTCATCGCCCAGGTCTTCCAGCTGATTCGCGGCGGTCGCGACCGCAGCCTGCAGGTCAAGCCGACGCTGGAGGTCTTGAAACTGCTCGTTGATCGCAACCAGCTCGAACTCGACGCGGTCGTCGAACTCTCGTCCGCCTATCGTTTCCTGCGCCGCCTCGAACATCGCCTGCAATATCTCGACGATGCGCAGACCCATGCCCTGCCGGAAAATCCGCAGGACCAGGCGCGCATCGCCGCGGCCATGGGTTTCGCCAACTATGAAAGCCTGCTGATGGAATTGGACGATCATCGCCAGACCGTCGCGCGCCATTTCGAAGCCGTGTTTGCCGATCCGAACGAGCAGAATCATCATCTCGATACGGTATGGACGCAATCCGACGGCCAGGCCACCGAGTTGGAAAAACTCGGCTTTGGCGAGACGGCAGCACTGTGCGCCCGTCTCGCTGCCATCCGCACCGGCGGTCGCTACCTGCAAATGAGCGACCATGCGAAAAGCCGCTTCGATGCGCTGGTGCCACGTGCCATTCAGGCCGCTGCGGCGACACCCAACCGCGACGAAACCTTGTCGCGCCTGCTCGACCTGCTCGAAGCCATCGGCCGCCGCTCTGCCTACCTCGCCCTGCTGCATCAATATCCGCAAAGCCTCGAACAGGTGGCGCGCATCGCCAGCGCCTCGTCCTGGGCGGCGGATTACCTGCTGCACCACCCGATCCTGCTCGACGAACTGCTCGATCCGCGCCTGCTGGAAATGGCGCCGGACTGGAGCGCTTTCCGCCAGCAACTCATCGAGCAGACCGACGAACTGGAACCGGATACCGAACGGCAGATGGACGCCCTGCGCGAGGCGCACCACGCCCAGGTGTTCCGCCTCGTCAGCCAGGATGTTTCCGGCCTGCTGCGGCTGGAAATTCTCTCCGACCATCTCTCGGCACTCGCCGACATCCTGGTCGACCGCACCATCGTGCTGGCCTGGCGCAAGTTGCTGAAAAAGCATCGGGACACTCCGGCGTTCGCCGTCATCGGCTACGGCAAGCTCGGCGGCAAGGAGCTCGGCTACGCTTCCGACCTCGACCTCGTTTATCTATTCGACGACCCCGCGCCCGAGGCCGCCGAGGTCTATGCAAAACTCGGTACGCGTCTCAATACCTGGATGTCCTCGCGCACCTCCGCCGGCATCCTCTTCGAAACCGACCTGCGCCTGCGCCCGAACGGCGATGCCGGTCTGGTGGTTTCCTCCGTCGCGGCCTTCCGCAAATATCAGCTCGAGTCCGCCTGGCTGTGGGAGCACCAGGCGCTGACGCGGGCGCGCTTCGTCGCCGGCGATCCGGCCATCGGCGCCGCCTTCGAGCAGACGCGCAGCGAAATTCTCTGCCAGCGGCGCGACCGCGCGAAACTGCGTGAGGAAGTGAAGGCGATGCGGCAGAAGATGTTCGACAGTCTGTCCTCCCGGGGCAATGACGACATATTTGATCTCAAGCAGGATTTCGGCGGCATCATCGATGTCGAGTTCGCCGTGCAATATTTGATCCTCGCCCATGCCTGCGATCACCCCGAACTCAACGGTAACCTCGGCAACATCGCGCTGCTGCGCATCGCCGCCGAATGCGGGCTGATCCCCGCTGCTCTCGCCGAGGAAGTGCGCGACGCCTACCGCGAGTACCGTCGTCTGCAGCATCAGCGCCGCCTCAACAACCTCGACAGCCGCATCGAAGCGGCGCCCCACGCACAGCGCATCGCCGCAGTGCGCCAACTCTGGTCACATGTCTTCGGAGAGTAAATTCAAATGCCCGTCAATTACGCCACCCCTGCTGCCGACCAACTCTTTCCCGTCGCCGGCGTGCGCCTCGGCGTCGCCGAAGCCGGCATCCGCAAGCTCAACCGCCGCGATCTCACCCTGATCGAACTCGCCCCCGGCAGCCGCGTCGCCGGCGTGTTCACCAAGAATCGATTTTGCGCCGCGCCCGTCCATGTCTGCCGCGAACATTTGCAGCAGGAAGGTATTCGCGCCCTTGTCATCAACACCGGCATTGCCAACGCCGGGACCGGCGAACCCGGCTTGGACGCCGCGCGCCAGTCCTGCGCCGCCCTCGCCAAGTTGATGGATCTGCGCGCCGATCAGGTGCTGCCCTTCTCCACCGGCGTGATCCTCGAACCGCTGCCGGTCGAACGCCTCAAGGCCGGCCTGCCCGCCGCATTGTCCGCATTGAAAGCCGACGGCTGGCACGACGCCGCGCACGCCATCATGACCACCGACACCGTCGCCAAGGCTGCCTCCCGAAAAGTCGGCGCTGGCGGGACGGCGGCGACCATCACTGGCATGGCGAAAGGCGCTGGCATGATCCGCCCGAACATGGCCACCATGCTCGGCTTCATGGCCACCGACGCCGCCATCAGCCAGCCGATGCTGGAACGCCTGGTCAAGGAAGCCGCCGACGAATCCTTCAACTGCATCACCATCGACGGCGACACGTCGACCAACGACTCCTTCATCCTCATCGCCACCGGCCAGGGCACAGCGAAATTCGAATCGATCACCGCACCGGGCTGGGATGAATTCAAGCAGTCCGTGATCGCCGTGGCACGCGAACTCGCCCAAGCCATCGTGCGCGACGGCGAAGGTGCCACCAAATACATCGAGATCGCCGTGGCAGGCGGCCGTAGCGTTGCCGAATGCAAGGCCGTCGGCTACGCCATCGGCCACTCGCCGCTGGTGAAGACCGCCTTCTTCGCCTCCGACCCCAACCTCGGCCGCATCCTCGCCGCCATCGGCTATGCCTGGAATAACGATCCCGGTCTCGCCGATCTCGACGACACCAAGGTGAAGGTCTGGCTCGGCGATACCTTGGTCGCAGAAAATGGCGGCCGCGCCGCCAGCTATCGCGAAGAAGACGGCGCCGCCGCAATGAAGCCCGCCGAAATCAGGGTTCGCGTCGACCTCGGCCGCGGCAGCCAGTCAGCCAACGTCTGGACTTGCGACTTCAGCTACGACTACGTGAAGATCAACGCCGATTACCGTAGCTGAAAATCGGCACTGGCGGGACGGCAGCTCACTTCAGCACATCAAAGAGATTATTGAAGTCATCCGTCCACACGCCCAGCCCGGGAATGCCGCGGATCGGCGCGCTGCGGCTGGCAATGGCTTGCTGCGCCAATACGGCGGGGTTGCGGGCAACGAGCACCCAGTCAGTGTTGCGCAGTAGCGGGTTGTCGTTCTCGTCGTGGATCAGCGCCACATGCAGGCCCCTGGCCTTGGCGATATTCTCGACTACCGGCGGCATCCAGAGGAAGCGGTTGGTGACATGGAAGGCGATGATGCCATCGGGTTTCATGTGGCGCAGATACACATCCATCGCTTCGGCGGTGATCAGGTGCACGGGAACCGAGTCACCGGAAAAAGCATCGACGGCCAGTACGTCGAAGTTCTGCGGAGCTTCGCGCTCCATGGATAGGCGGGCGTCGCCGAGCACGTTATCGATGGTGGCGGGGCTGTCGGCCATGAAGGTGAACTCGCTTTGCGCCAGTTCGATCACCTGCGGGTTGATCTCGTACATGCGATAGACATCGCCGGGTTGACCGTAGGCTGCCAGGGTGCCGGCACCTAAACCGATCATGCCGACTTTCTTGTTTTGGGCCGGGGTGTTGGCGATGGCCAGGCCGACGCCGGCGCTGCGGCCGTAATACGCCGTCGGCTCGCGACGCCGCGCCGGCGACAGGTATTGCTCGCCGTGCTTGATGGAGCCGTGATAAAGCTGGCGCACCTGGTCGTCGAGTTCTTTATCGACGCTATCCATCGTGTAGAGCGTGCCGTAGAAACTCCGTTCCATGCGTCGCGCGTTACTGAGGTCGTCGCTGATTTGCGCATAAAGGAAATAGCCGCAGGCCGCCGCCAGTGCCACCGCGACCAGCATCACCGGCCGGTTGCGGCGGAACATGACGGCGGCGAGCACGGCGGTCAGGGCAAAGCCGATGCCGAGTTCGTAATAGGCCGGGAAGATGCGCGGCGCGATCAGGCCGACAACGATGCCGCCGAAGGCGCCGCCCACCGAGACCATCAGGTAGAAGCGCGTCAGATGGCGGGTGGCGGGACGCAATCGGGCGAGTTCGCCATGCAGGAACATGCAGAAAACAAACAGGCCGGCCGAATACAGGGGAATGGCCACTTTGACACTGATACCGATATCACTATCCTGCAAGCCGTAGGCGCACACGGCGAGCAGAATGGCGCCGGCCGGCACGAAAAAGGCGCGGCGATACCAGCGGTCACTCTCGAAGCACAACACGAAAGTCAGCAGATAGAGAGTCAGTGGCAGCAACCACAGGAAGGGGATGGAGGCGACGTTCTGGGTGATGTGGTTGGTGATGGCGAGGAGCAACCAGGAAGCCGCAGCGGCCGGCAGCAGCCAGAACAGGTAATCGCGCCAGGCGGGATCCCAGTCGCCTTCGGGAGCATGCATCTTTTTGTGCGTCGGGGCCGGCAGCGCCTGGACATGGCGCAGGAAATACACGCCGGAAGCCGCGCAAAGCACCGTAAATACTGCATAGGCGATGGACCAGCCATAGGCCTGGCCGAGCAATGCAGTGCGGGTTTCGATGAGGAACGGGTAGCTGATCAAGGCGATCAGGGACGCCATATTGGACAAGGAAAAATAGCGATAGACATGCGTCCCCAACTGGGCACGCGCCACCCAGGACTGCACCAACGGGCCGGTAGTCGAGAGCAGAAAATAGGGCAGGCCGATAGTCGCCAGCAGCAGGCCGAGGATCAGCAGGGTCGGGTCTTCGGCGCCGGTCGGCTTCCAGTGCGCATTCGCGACGATCGGCAGGAACAGCAGGCTGGCCGCCAGCAAGGACACATGGACCACGACCTGGCGACGCGGCACCAGGCGGCGCGACAACCAGTCGGAATAAGCGTAACCGGCCAGCAGGGTCACCTGGAAAAACACCATGCAGATCGCCCACACCGCCGCCGTACCACCGAACCAGGGGAGGATTTGCTTGGCGATCAGCGGCTGAACCAGAAACAGCGAAAAGGCGCTGGCGAAAATGGTGCCGGCGAAAACCAGTTTGGGGAAGATGAGCGGCATGTGCGGGGGTGGGTTGTCTTTGGATTTTGCGCGGATCATACATAAACCCTAACGGTGAAGCAGATTGATCTCTTATGGGCATATATGGACATATGTACTTGCTGCCCATTCTTCCGGAGAATGGCGCCATGAATCCCCTACTTTGGCTTGCCCTCGGCTGGCTGGCTTACGCCGTGCTGCATTCACTGCTCGCCGCGCTGGCGGTAAAAACCTGGCTGACACGACGGTGGCCGGACTTTGCGCCATATTACCGGCTGGCCTTCAATGCCCTCGCGCTTGCCCTGCTCTTGCCACTTGTCTGGGCAACCTATGCGCTTCCGGGGGATTGGCTGTGGCGCTGGACGGGGCTTGCGGCGTGGGTCGCGAACGGCCTCGCGCTGCTGGCACTGGCGGGGTTCTGGTTCTCCACCGGCAGCTACGACATGGGCGAATTTCTCGGCACACGGCCGTGGCGCGAAAAACGCCAGGACGTCGTCGAGCACGAAGGATTCCGCATTTCACCGTTGCACCGCTTCGTGCGTCACCCCTGGTATGCGCTTGGTCTCGTACTGCTATGGACGCGCGACATGGACGCGCCGCTGCTGATATCAGCTGGCGCGATCACGCTCTATCTGATCGTCGGTGCATGGCTCGAAGAGCGCAAGCTGGCAGCCCATTTCGGCGCGGCCTACCGGGATTACAAGAAACAGGTGCCGGGGTTGATCCCGTTACCGTGGAAATGGCTATCAGTTGCCGAAGCAACAACACTGGTACAGCGCGCCAAGAAAACCATAATTAACCCAGCATAAATAAATCAACCAAAGTCGCCTCTGGGACTCCTCACGCACTACCTGGCATTCGTGGCTGGTTGCTGAAGGTGGCCGTGCTGGCCACCCGCCTCACCGACAGCGTGACCAGAAAAGGGAACTCCGCGTCGGCGGACTGGACGATGCGAAATTCTTGCCCGACAGCACGAGCAATCCAGGTCGCTAGCACCTTGAGGTCCACAGCTTCGCAGCGCAGGTCTGCGACGACGCTGCCCCGATCCTGGTACACCGGGAAGTCCGTGCAACCCGCAGGCTTGAGTTCCCGTTCATAGATTCGGCACACACGGTGCGCTGCGTCGTAGGCGGGGCAGGCTTTGCGATGGGCGTAGTAAAGCCCATCCCCCGCCCGGATCTCCTCGGGGCCCTTACCCGAGGATAGCCTCCTGTCGAAGACACTACGCGACTCTTCGATCTGCCAGAGTGCCTTGAGCTGCTTCCAATCTAATTCGAGGACAAGCGGGTCGAGTCGACAACAAGGCTTCGCGCACTCGGCGCAGTGAGGGATGACAAAGGCAACCTGATAGTTGGCGGCCGCGACGGTAAGCCCTTCGGCAAGCAGACGGCGGGAGTGCCGGTTGCTCATCGAAGAGTAGGCAGGAGAAATGCAGTGGATTGTGAAGGAAGAAGCATACGCAACAGATAGAACGATCAAAAAGCAGCAACCTGCCGTCCCGCCAGCACCGACTTTCTTAATGCAGGGTGCGGGGCATCGCCAGGACAAACTCGGGAATTAGCGCCTCGAAACGCGTGCCATCTTCGGCCACCATCTGGTAGCTGCCGCTCATGGTGCCCACCGGTGTCGCCAACGGACAGCCGCTGGTGTACTCAAAGGATTCGCCCGGTTTCAACAGGGGCTGATGGCCGACCACGCCGAGGCCGCGCACTTCTTCTACCTTGTTTTCGGCATCGGTGATCACCCAGTGCCGTGAAATGAGTTGGGCCGAGACCGAGCCGCTATTGGTCACGGTGATCGTATAGGCAAAGAAATAGCGTTCCGCGTCGGGATCGGATTGCTCGGGCATATATTGTGTCGCCACGGTAATTGCGATTTCGTATTTTTTCGATTCGGCCATTCCGGCGTCCTTGCTTATAGCTTCCATTAGAAATTCTTAGCCGGCCTGATGGGGTGCGCAGCTAGAATTGTCGCCATTCTAATTCAACGAGGAGGCTTCCCATGACCTACCGCATTGCTCCGTCCATCCTGTCCGCCAACTTTGCCAAACTTGGTGAGGAAGTCGATAACGTGCTCGCCGCCGGCGCCGACATCGTCCACTTCGACGTCATGGACAATCACTATGTGCCCAACCTGACCATTGGCCCGCTGGTCTGCGAAGCCTTGCGCAAGCATGGCGTCACCGCACCGATCGATGTGCATCTGATGGTCAAGCCGGTGGATCGCATCATCCCCGATTTCGCCAAGGCTGGCGCCACCTACATTACCTTCCACCCGGAATCTTCCGAACACGTCGACCGCACCATCGGCCTGATCAAGGAATGCGGCTGCAAGGCCGGCCTGGTCTTCAACCCGGCGACGCCGCTGGATGTTCTCGAATACACGCTCGACAAGCTCGACATGGTGCTGCTGATGTCGGTCAACCCCGGCTTCGGCGGTCAGAAGTTCATCCCCTACGTGCTCGACAAGGCGCGTAAGGTGCGCAAGATGATCGACGATCGCGGCCTCAAGGTCGAGATCGAGATCGACGGCGGCGTCGGCCCGGCAAATATCGCTGAAGTCGCCCGTGCCGGCGTGGATACTTTCGTTGCCGGTTCCGCCGTGTTCAGCAAGCGCAATGAAAACGACCCGAACCGCTACGACACGATCATCGGTCAGATGCGTGCCGAACTGGCCAAGGTCTGATGCTTGCAATCAAAGCCGTCCTGCTCGACCTGGACGGCACCCTTCTCGATACCGTACTCGACCTGCATGCCGCCGCCAACGGCATGCTCACCGACCTCGGCCGTCCGTCAGTGGCCATCGAAGAGATCCGCGCCTATGTTGGGCGTGGCATCCCGAATCTGGTCAAGCGTGTGCTGGCCAGCAAGCTTGAAGCGGCCGACGATCCCGCGCCGCCGCCGGATGACGCGCTGACGAGTTTCAAAAAACATTACGCCCACTTCAATGGCCGCGCCGCCCAGCCCTTCCCGGGCGTCGTGGCAGGTCTCGACGCACTCAAGGCGATGGGGCTGCCGCTGGGCGTCATCACCAACAAGGCGCAGGCTTTCACCATTCCACTGCTGGAACGCACCGGCCTCGCCCCTTACATGAGCGTCACGGTAAGCGGCGACCAGTTGCCGAAGCCGAAGCCCGATCCCATGCCGGTGGTCTGGGCCTGCGGCCGCATGAATGTCTCGCCCGCCGACACGTTGCTGATCGGCGACTCGGTGCATGATTTCAAGGCCGGCAAGGCCGCCGGCTGCAAGGTCTTCCTCGTGCCTTACGGCTACAACGAAGGCCAGGATGTCCAGGGTCTGGCCGCCGATGCTATAGTCGAATCCATCCTAGCAGCCACGGCCTTGATCCAGCATGAAAGAATCCGCATTTGAGCAGTTGGCCCTCGAAGGCTACAACCGCATCCCCGTCACACTCGAGACTTTTGCCGATCTCGACACCCCCCTCTCGATCTACCTGAAACTCGCCGAAGGACCGCACGCCTACCTGCTCGAATCCGTGCAGGGCGGCGAGCGCTTCGGCCGCTACTCTTTTATCGGCTTGAGCACGCCGACACGCATTTCAGTTTCCGGCTCGACGATCCTGCTGCTCACCGGCAACCGGGTCGCCGAACGGCGCGAGCATACCAACCCGATGTCCTACATCTCGGAGTTCATGGCGCGCTTCAAGGTGCCCGACCTCCCCGGCCTGCCACGTTTCTGCGGCGGCCTCGTCGGCGTGTTCGGCTACGACACGGTGCGCTATGTCGAACCCAAGCTGGCCGATACAAACAAGCCCGATGCCCTCGGCGTACCGGACATTTTGCTGCTGCTGTCGGAAGAAATTGCTATCGTCGATAACCTCTCGGGCAAGCTGACTTTGGTGGTGTATGCCGAGCCCGGTTTCCCCGGCGCTTGGAAGCAGGCGCAGGCACGTTTGAAAG
Source organism: Rhodocyclaceae bacterium (assembly GCA_011391215.1). Lineage (GTDB taxonomy): Bacteria > Pseudomonadota > Gammaproteobacteria > Burkholderiales > Rhodocyclaceae > Sulfuricystis. Next base: position 13,152 of record JAABQX010000018.1, on the reverse strand, counting down.
AGCTGCTGGCCAAGTTGCGCGCGCCCGTGCAGCTACCCGTCGATGCGGCAGCCGTCTCGCCAGCGCCGACTTCTGAATTCGGTGAAGAAGCCTTCAAGGCAGCGGTACGCAAGGCCAAGCAATACATCGTCGATGGCGACGTGATGCAGGTGGTGCTATCGCAGCGCATGAGCAAGCCCTTTGCTGCCAGCCCGCTGGCGCTCTACCGGGCCTTGCGCACGCTCAACCCCTCGCCCTACATGTTTCTCTTCGATTTCGGCGACTTTCAGGTCGTCGGCGCCTCGCCGGAAATTCTGGTGCGGCTCGAAGGTGAAGGCGGTAAAAAACGCATCACGCTGCGCCCTATCGCCGGCACGCGCAAGCGCGGCGCTACCGTGGAAGAAGACACCGCCCTGGCGGCCGACCTGCTCGCTGACGAAAAGGAGCGCGCCGAGCACCTGCAACTGCTCGACCTCGGTCGCAACGATGTCGGTCGCGTCGCCAAGACCGGCAGCGTGAAAGTGACTGAGCAATACGCCATCGAACGCTACTCGCATGTGATGCACATCGTCTCCAACGTCGAAGGCGAACTCAAGGACGACGAAGGCCCGGTCTCGGTGCTGCGCGCCACCTTTCCGGCCGGCACCGTCTCCGGTGCGCCCAAGGTGCGGGCGATGGAAATCATCGACGAACTGGAGCCCACCAAACGCGGTATCTATGCGGGCAGTGTCGGCTATCTCGGTTTCAACGGCGACATGGACCTGGCCATCGCCATCCGCACGGCAGTCGTCAAGGACGGCCGCATCTATGTGCAGGCGGGGGCCGGCATCGTCGCCGACTCCGACCCCGACAGCGAGTGGCAGGAAACGTTGAACAAGGCGAAAGCGCAACTGCGCGCTGCCGAGATGGCCGAAGCCGGCCTCGACACGCGCTTCGCTTGAACATAAATCTCATGTCTGTTGCACGCTACCGCACGGGGATGTTCGCTGTAGCAGCATGGCTGTTCTGCGGCTTGGCACTGGCGCAGATTCCGGGTATTGCCGGGCTCGGTGCGTCAGCACCCCGGAACGCAGCAGCCACTCCGGCAACCAGCAACCCGGCGCCTGACACTGCGACAAAAGTGGCCGAACTGGGCGACCGGCTTGCCAGTGAACGCAAACTGCTCGAGACGCTGGATGGGCCGAACGGCTTGAGTGCGGGGGCGCCGCCCGGCACCGAAATTCGTTTGCTGCAACAACGTCATATCCGTGTCGCCTACCTGGTGCGCACCCTCGTGCAATACATGGCGGACCTCGAAAAGCTTGACGAGACTCGCAAGCGGCGCGCCACCCTCGAGAAAGAGGTGGGCGCCTGGAAGGGCCTGCCCGAAAAGCCGCCTTATTCGATTTTGCTGGCCGACCGGCTACGCGCAGAACATCATGCCGCCTCCATCGAACTGGAAGGCCTGCGGGGACGCTTGGAATTGCTGCAGCAGACGTCTGACGACACACGCGAACGCCTCAAGACTGCCCAGCAAGAGATGCGGCAAATCACCGAAAAGGCCGAGCGCCTGCGCGGGGAAGCAGACCAGATGCAGATTGCCTGGGAGCGGGAATCGGCAAGCTTGATGGTGCGCCTTGCCGAAACCGTCATCAGCCATCAGGAAACCATGCGGCAACTGCTTGACGAACAAATCGCCATTGCCCAACTGGACCTCGATCTGGCTGAGCGCAAGCGGGATCAAGTCGCCGCCGCGACACAGTTTTCCGACGAGGATATGGCACAGGTGCGCACCGCACTCACCACTGAGCGCGATACGCTGCTTGCCGAAATCGACCGTCTGGCACGGGAGTTCGGGCAACTCCAGCCGGCCGCCCGGGAAGCCCGCAAAGCCAGCGAAACACTCAGAACAACGGGGGGACGCAGCGGCGAATCAGAGGCGCAGTACCTGGCCCGCCTGTATCGCCTCGAACAGGATGCCGATCTGAAACAGGCGCGTGCGGATACCGCCAATGCACTCATCGAACGTCAGCGTGAAGTGAGCGACAGCCTCAGGATCAGAGGGGTACTCTGGGAGGCACGTTTTACTGGACACCAGAAACAGGATTCCCGCAGCCGTCAGCAGGCGCGCGAAGCCGCTGAAAAGTTTCTGGATTTCCTGGGGGCGCAGAAGAAACAATTCGAACAGATGCTCAACCGGGCCAACAGGCGCGTCATCGAGATCGAGACGCGCATGGAAAACTCCGAGCTTCCGGCGCAAAACAGTCACCTGCGCGAGATGCAGAAGATCTACGGTGAGCGCGCCATTGGCATCCAGCGGACGTTGGCGGCACTCGATGCGAACCTGACCCTGGCCCAGCAAATACATATCGAATTTGGAGGCGGCAGCAATGGCCAGCGCTCGCTGACGGAACGCCGTCAGGATTGGAAGGTCTCCGCAGCCGCTTATGCCAAGGCATTCTGGAACTACGAACTGCTGGCCATCGAGGACACGATCGAGGTCGATGGCAAGCAGATCGCCGGCCAGCGCAGCATCACGGTCGGCAAGATCCTCAGCGCCCTGTTGCTGATCGCCATCGGCTACGCGCTGGCCATCGTGATAGCACGCTTCGGCGAACGCTTGCTGATTCGCCACTTCGGCTGGCAGCCGACCCATGCCGCCATCCTGCGCCGCTGGCTGCTGGCAGGCGAACTGGCCATCCTCATCATCATCGTATTGATCTGGGTGAAGATCCCCCTCACCGCCTTCGCCTTCCTCGGCGGTGCGATAGCCATCGGCCTGGGTTTCGGCATGCAGACCCTGCTGAAAAACCTGATCAGCGGCCTCATGGTGCTCGGCGAGCAGCCGTTCCGTATCGGCGACCTCGTCGAAGTGGGAGGTGTCCGCGGCAATGTCACCAACATCGGCCTGCGCGCCTCGACGATCACCGACGTCAATGGCATCGAGACGATCATTCCGAACAGCACCTTCATCGAGCAAAATCTGACGAACTGGACCCTGACCACCGGTCGCGTGCGCTTCAATGTCAAGGTCGGGGTCGCCTACGGATCCCCGGTGCGCACCGTCACCCAACTGCTCGAAGAAATTGCCGGACGCCATGGCAAGGTGCTCAAGCAACCGGCGCCCGAAGTGCTGTTTGAGGATTTCGCCAGCGATGCCTTGATTTTTTCTGTCTACTACTGGCTTGACGTCGGCGCCGGCAGCATCTCACGCCAGGTTGCCAGCGACCTGCGCGCCATGATCGAGGGCAGTTTCACCGCACAAGGCATCGTCATCGCCTACCCGCAGCGCGACGTCCATCTCGATGTCGCCGCGCCCCTGCCGGTCAGGATCGTGCCCGATACGGGGCCAGCCAAGTGAGAACAGCGGCAAACAGAAACTGCTTGAAAACTATGGATTCCTGTTGCCGGGAACCGCTGCAAGTTCGCGCACTGCCTCAGCAATTTCGCGGCTGATCGCCGCCAAAGCTTTTTCGTGGGCTGCGACGAGTGCAGCGTGATCACCGCCACTTGCTGCCTCACGGCTGACCGAGCGTCCGGCCCTTTCACCCTTGCCATTGCCGGCCTTCACCGTCCAGATCAGTTCGATGGCCGATCCGCTGCCGAGCGCCGCATCAAAAGTTTGCACATCGACGAAAACCTGGTAATCGGCAGATGAACCCGTGGCCTGCGGGTACGTCGCCACCCGCGCACCGTCAATCAATTGTCCGAGGTTGCCGGCCAGCGCGCGGGCGATCGCGTTCTTGAGCGGCTCGGCCCAGCGGGCTTGCTCGGCGATGGTGACGCGGCTGCCATCGGCGCGCAACACCATCTGGGGGCGGTCTACCAGGTCGGGAATGCTCACCGGCCCGACCAGTACGTTGTAGTCAGCCTTGCTGGCCGCCGGCCCGGCAAGCGGCGTGGCAACTGCGCGCGCTTCGAGCGTGTAAAAACGCGCGGGGGGCGAACTGGCGCAACCGGCGAGACCGGCCAGCAGCAGGCCGGAAAGAAAAACGCAGGAGAGGGGGTGGGCGAGCTTCACGGTTGATCCTCCTGTTTGCCACGGAGCAAGGCTTCCGGATGGCGTTCGAGATAATCAGCGAGGACGCGGAAAGCCTGTGCGGTGCGCGTCAGTTCACGCATCGCCTCACGGGCATCCTGCTGCAACGGAGACTCTGCCGCCAGCAGGCGCTCCATGGATTTCAGCGTCTGGCTCGCCTCGGCCAAGGCCTTGCTTGCCTCAGGCGTCAACTCGGTATCGAGCCGCTTCATCAGTGTGCTGGCATTTTTCAGGGTCTGCTCGAGGTTGGCACCGATCTGCTCGAGTGGCATGCCGTCGATCTTCTTGATGATGCTGGCGACACTGTGCTGCAAAGCAGTCATGTTGCTCGGAACAGTGGGCATTACCGGCGGGGTCTGTGACCGGTCGATGCGCGCCTTGGGGGTACCCGGCACAAAATCGAACGCAATATACAGCTGGCCGGTCAGCAGGTTGCCGGTTTGCAGTCGTGCCCGCAAGCCTTTCTCGACCATCAGTTCGGTCATTGATTCAGGTTTGGCTTGATTGATATCGCCGCCGAGCATTTTGCGAGTGAGCGCGACATTGCCGCGCAAGCGGGCGCGCAGTCGTTCGGGATAAAGATTGGCTTCGGCGATGATGATGACCTCCTTGCTGTTCGGGTCCACATCGGCATGCAGGGCGGTAACCTCGCCGATTTCGATGCCGCGGAAGTCCAGCGGAGCGCCCGGCGCCAGACCGCGCACGGACTCGTTGAAGATCATGGCCACCTTGATGATTTCCGTTTCCGGATTCTTCATCGCCGCTTCACGGTTGGCAAACAAGCTGAACTCCCGATTGGCGTCAGCGGCAGGCCGTTCATAGGAGTCCAGGGGCGTGCCGAAAGCGATACCGCCCAACAGGATCGACACCATGGATTGCGTCTGCAGCCTGATCCCGCCGGAATCGAGCGTCAAATCGACGCCGCTGGCATTCCAGAAGCGCGTGTTGGTCGTCACATACTTGTCGTAGGGTTCATTGACGAACACCTTGAGCGTGACCCCATCACCATCCTTGTCGAGCTCGTAACTCTTGATCTGCCCGACCTGCAGACGGCGAAAGAAAACCGGCGAGCCGACATCGAGCGAGCCCAGATCGTCGCTGTGCAAGGCGAACTCGCGACCCGGGGTATCGATCTGGATGACCGGGGGTACGTCGAGGCCGGCAAAGGCACGCTGCTTGTTTGACGACTTGCCGACATCGACGCCGATATACGCACCCGAGAGCAGTGTCCCGAGCCCGGAAACGCTGCCGCCGGAAACGCGCGCGCGGACCACCCAGAAGGTGGTGTCCTCGATCAGGTGTGGAGTAAAACTCTTGGCCAGTTCGGCAGTCACGACGACCTGCCTGAGATCCCGGGAAAGGCTGACAGTCGTGACCTTGCCGATCTCGACATCCTTGTACTTGAGCTTGGTCTTGCCGGCTTCGATACCTTCGGCGCTCTTGAAGGTGATGGTAATCGTCGGCCCCTGCTCCATGATGGTCTTGACCGCCAGCCAGCCGCCGATCAACAGGGCGAGCAGCGGCACCAGCCAGACCAGCATCAGCGGACTACGTGATTTTGGCACCGCCACGGCCTCCGGCAGTTCGCCCGGATCGAGTGAAACATCAGCCATCGTTGTTCTCCGTTGCATCCCAGATAAGACGCGGATCGAAACTCATCGCCGCGAACATCGTCAAGACGACCACAGCGCCGAAAGCCACAGCCCCGGGCCCGGCACTAATCGTCGCCAGCGCCTTGAGCTGCACCAGGGCGACCATCAGGGCAACCACATAAATATCGAGCATCGACCATTTGCCGACCAGTTCGACCACACGGTAAAGCTTGGTGCGCTGCAACGGATCCCATGCCGAACGAAACTGTACCGACACGACAAGAACGATCAGCGCCATGATCTTGAGCATCGGCACCGCGACGCTGGCGATGAACACGATCAAGGCCAGATGCCAGGAACCGTGATGCCACAGATAAGCCACACCGCTCATGATCGTGTCAGCCTGGGCGCCGAAGAGCGATTCGGTGATCATGATCGGCAGCACGTTCGCGGGAATGTACATGATCATGGCGGCAATCAGGAAAGCCCAGGTGCGGGCGATGCTGTCCGGTTTGCGCGCATGCACACCGGCCCCGCAACGCGGGCAGTGGGTCGCGTGATGATGGCCGGTTTGCGTCAGCAAGCCGCAGCCATGGCAGGCCGACAAACCGCGACTTGCGGCGGTAACCGCACTCATGCGACCTCGCCCAGCTTTTGCCAGACCTGGCGCTGATCGAACGCGACAGTGGCGGCGGTGAAGAGGATCATCAGGCCGGCGAACGACCATAGCGCGATACCGGGGACGATCTTGGCGAGGTCGGCGAGCTTGACCAGCGAAACCAGTACGCCGAGAACGAAAACCTCGACCATCCCCCAATACTTGACTTCCGTCAGCACGCGGATGAGTGCCGCAGAATTCGGCGGCCGGCGCCCGAACCGCAGCGGCGCCAGGATGTAAAGCATCCCCAGAATGTGGGCCAGCGGCGCCAGCACCGTGGTAAACATAACCAATCCGGCGACGATCCACATGCCGTCGCGATACAACATGTGAACGGTGCCCAGCAGTGTCGCCTGGATCAGATCACCATTGACTTCGAGGCCGACGATGGGGAAGGTATTGCTGATAATGAACAACACCAGCGCGGCGAGCGTGAACGCGAGGGCACGCTCAAGGCCTTGCGGATGGCTGCGAAACAATATGCCCCCGCAACGTGCACAGCGCGCCACGCCGCCCTCCGGCAACGCCACTTCGCGCTGCAGCAGATCGCATTCGTGGCAGGCGATCAGCTGATTTCCATCAGGCATTTACTTGACTGAATAGCCGCGCCCTGACATGCATGCGCCATAGGCGCGGTAAAAGGTATCCATTGATCCCTGTTTCTGAGATTGGGCTTGCTGCTGAGCCTGAGCATTCTGGGAACTCTGGTTGCTGCGCGCTCTCACGCCTCCGGCCACGACACCCACGGCGGCGCCCTTGCCGGCACCGTCGCCGCCATCGATGATCCCACCGACCGCGGCACCGCGCAAAGCACCGCGCGCGCGCTCACCACCCCCCACCGCCGGACCAGACTGCGGCGCCGGCGCAGGTGCGGCAGCCACAGCGGCCGGGTCGATGCCGGTATTCTGCTTGGCCCAGACGTAGCATTCGCCATCATCTCTGCTCTGCTGAGTCTGACTTTGACCCTGGGCGGGATAAACAGAAGGTTTTTGTGCTGTGGCGACACAGGCCAGGGACAGCATCACAGCCCCCGCAGCAACGTGCATGATGTGTTTCATGTTTTTCCTCTCCTACGGTTATTTGGTCGCGACACCGCGCACTTCATCGAGCCGCTGCCGGAACCATTGAAAAATATTTTTCTCAATATACCCTTGCGCCCCCTTGCTAGCCAGCAAAAAGTCGGCGCTGGCGGGACGGCAATGCAGGGGTTCAGGCAGGTATTGTTTTGCGCCATTCTGCGGGGGATACGCCCGACCAGCGCTTGAAAGCCCGGCAAAATGAACTGGGATCGGCATAGCCTAGAACCCGCGCGATATCGCCAAGCGACATGTCGGTATCCTTGATCAGCACCCGGCTTGCCGTAAAGCGTGTGTAGTCGGCAAGCTCCAGAAAGCTGGCGCCGGCCTGTTCAAGTTTGCGGTTCAGGGTGCGCGGGCTTATCTCCAGAGCATCGGCAACCGCCTGCCGGTTGCAATCGCCGGTGAGCAGCAAGCCAAGCGTCGTGCGCCGGACCAACTCCAGCCAATCCTGGCCTGTCAGCTCAAAGGGGGTACCGGCTTGATGTGCCGCCATTGCGGCAGGAAAAGCATTTGTGCTGGCCCCTGTAAGCGGCAAATCGAGCGTCGTGGCAGGAAACACCAGCTCGGAGCGCGCGGCATTGAAGCAGCAGGGGGCATCGAAGAAGCAGGCATACGCTTCGGGCTGACGTGGCGCACGGCGCATCAGCCGAACTTCCGTCGGGTGCCATTGCGGCCCGATGAGTTTGCGCATGATATTCAGCGCAACGGCCAGCGCCCCATCCTGGAGTTCCTGGATACCCGAGAAATTACCGTCCAGCACGGCGTAGCCGAGGAACGCCTGCTCACCCTCACGTCCCAACAAAACGACCGCATGACGATTATTGAGATGCAGGTATTTACGCAGTACCTCCAGCGCAACCCTGACGCTTGGGGCAAGCCGCATGAGATTTCCTGCCGGGCCGATGTTTTCTGTTCCTGAATGGCTGCCGACGAGCAGTCCAAAATCCTCACACCCGGTTGTTATAGCGCCACGGTACAGCAGATCGCCAAACGTGTTGAGCGGTATCACGTTCTCCGGGTTGGCCAGGAACTCTTCGGTGATGTTCAGTGGGCCAAGCACCTCACCCAACTGGCCGCCCAGGCTACGGACCAGCTGGGGAAGGGCATGCAGGGTACCCACGCGTACATGGCCTGAAGGTATCTGGAGATTCGATGCAAGGGGTTTACCGCGAAGAGTCTTTACCATAGGCGCAGGGTAGCAAACTTTCTATCCAAAAATATGGCGCAAAACGTCAACTGCTCCGGGCATGATTATTCCAAGGCTCAGTTTTCGCTTAACATTCCAGAAATCAAATTCAGTCAGCATGTCAAAGGGAGGATGAGATGACGAAAGCCACGAAGAAAACACCCGAAGCTGAAAAACTCGAGCCGTTGGGCAACAAGGCCTATGAGCGCGAACTCAAGAAGCTCCATATCGAGCTCGTCAAGCTGCAGGAATGGGTTATCCACGCTGGTCTCAAGGTCTGCGTCGTCTTCGAGGGACGCGATACCGCAGGAAAAGGTGGCACGATCAAGGCGATCACCGAGCGCGTCAGCCCACGGGTCTTCCGCGTCATTGCCTTGCCCTCGCCAACCGAGCGCGAGAAATCGCAAATGTACTTGCAGCGCTATGTGCCGCACTTTCCCGCTGCCGGTGAGGTGGTGATTTTTGACCGCAGCTGGTACAACCGCGCCGGGGTCGAACGCGTCATGGGCTTCTGCGACAAGAAGATATCGGAACGCTTTCTCGAAAGGGTGCCGGATTTCGAAAAAGCGATGGTCGATGCCGGCATCATCCTCATCAAATACTGGCTCGAAGTCAGCCCGGACGAACAGACCCGCCGCCTGAAAGCACGCATCGATGACGGCCGCAAGACCTGGAAACTGTCGCCGATGGATCTCAAGTCCTACGGGCGCTGGTTCGACTACTCGCGGGCGCGCGACGACATGTTCAAGTACTCCCACTCCGACTGGGCGCCCTGGATCGTCGCCAACTCGGACGACAAGAAACGCGCCCGTCTCAACATCATCCGCGACCTGCTGTCACGCATTCCCTACAAGGAGCTGCCGCGTCAGAAGGTGCGCTTGCCCAGTCGGCAGAAGGCCGGCAATTACCGCGATCCGCAGCATGAAGTCGCCCGCGTCAAGGAGCACTTCTAGGCGCCCTCCCGCAACCGCACGCTGACAAGGATCCTGATGTCTGAGACCCGCTCCCACCAAGCGCCTGCGGCCGGTAATCCGGGACTACGCTTCGACATTGTCGCCGGTCTGACTGCCGCCGCAGTCGTCCTGCCCAAGGCCATGGCCTACGCCACGGTGGCCGGCTTGCCGGTCGCTGTTGGCCTGTATACCGCCTTCGTGCCGATGATCATCTACGCCTTGCTCGGCACCTCGCGCGTCCTCAGTGTCAGCTCCACCACCACCCTGGCCATTCTGGCCGGCACGCAACTCGGTCTGGTCGTGCCGGATGGCGATCCCGCACAGCTGATCCCTGCGGTAGCCACCTTGACCGCAATGACCGGTGCGATATTGATGCTGGCCTCCCTGCTGCGTCTCGGTTTCGTCGCCAACTTCATTTCCACCCCGGTATTGACCGGCTTCAAGGCAGGCATCGGCTTTGTCATCCTGCTTGACCAGATTCCCAAGCTGTTCGGTGTCCACATCACGAAACAGGGCTTCTTTCACGACTTGCTCAGCGTCGTGCAGCACCTGCCGGATACCTCAATGATCACGCTGGCCGTTGCCGTGGCAACGCTGGTGGTGCTGATCGGCATGGAGCGCCTGTGGCCGCATTCCCCTGCACCATTGGTCGCCGTCGGTGGCGGTATTGCCGCTGCATGGCTCTTCGGCCTTGAAGGGAAGGGGGTGTCCATTGTCGGTCTGATCCCCCAGGGATTTCCTTCGCTGACCTTGCCCAGCCTTTCCCTCGTCGAGGCGCTCTTGCCGGGGGCGATCGGTATTGCCTTGATGAGTTTTACCGAATCGATTGCCGCCGGGCGTGCCTTTGCCGGTGCTGCGGACCCGCCGATCAACGCCAACCGCGAACTGGTTGCCACGGGCGTGGCCAACCTGGGTGGCGCCCTGTTCGGCGCCATGCCGGCCGGCGGAGGTACCTCGCAGACCGCCGTGGTGCGGGCTGCCGGCGGGCAATCGCAAAAGGCCGCCCTGGTGACAGCGGGCGCAGCGGTCGCCACCATGTTGTTCCTGGCGCCATTGCTTGGCCTGCTGCCCCACGCCACGCTGGCCGCCGTGGTCATCGTCTATTCGATGGGACTGATCCAGCCGGCCGAATTCGCGGCGATCCGCAAGGTGCGCACGATGGAGTTCCGCTGGGCCGCCGCCGCCTTCTTCGGGGTGCTCATCTTCGGCACGCTGAAGGGCATTGTCGTCGCCATCATCGTGTCGGTGATCGGACTGGCCAGCCAGGCTGCCCATCCACATGTATATGTCCTGGGACGCAAGCGCGGGACGGATGTATTGCGCCCGACTTCGCCAGAGCACCCGGATGATGAGACCTTCGACGGCTTGTTGATCCTGCGTCCGGAGGGCCGCCTGTTCTTCGTCAATGCCCAAGCAGTTTCCGACCAGATCAAGGCGTTGGTAGCAAAACATCAACCTAGGGTCGTCGTACTGGATATGAGTGGGGTGATGGATATCGAATATTCAGCGCTGCAAATGATCATAGAGGGAGAAAAGCACGTGGCAGAACAAGGTCTCTCGCTTTGGCTGGCGGGGCTGAATCCCGGTGTGCTGGAGACGGTAAGGCACTCCGGTCTGGCTGACACCCTTGGCCGGGAGCGGATGCTGTTCAATGCGCACACCGCTATCGAGCGCTTCCTGGAGAACCAGAAAGTGTCATGACGAAGTCCGACGCCCGCCATTACCTCGAATATGAAACCCTCGGCAACGGCCTCGAGATTTGTATCCGGGCGGCACGTCCGGACGATAGCGAACGGGCGCTCGCAGCGTTTCATGAGCTTGACCCGGAATCGGTTTATCTGCGTTTTTTCGGGTACAAAAAAGAATTATCCGCAGCGGAAATACGCAATTTTCGAGAAGCCGACTTCACCACTCGCGTGATCCTGCTCGGTACGATAATGCGAAAAAATCAGGAGGTCGTGATCGCTTCAGCGACTTATGTGCTGATCGACGCGGCTGCCGCAGAAGTAGCCTTCATCGTGGAGGAGGACTACCACAAGCTCGGCATCGCCCGCAGGATGCTGCAGCACCTGGGACGGATCGCCAGCGCTGCCGGCATCAAGACATTTAGCGCCGATGTGTTGCCCTACAACACCGCCATGCTGCGGGTTTTCGAGCGTTGCGGCTGGCCAATGACAACGCAAGCAGCCGACGGTTGCTTGCATATCACCCTGACACTCAATACATGATGAAGTACCAACCGTTCGATTCAATAAAAGGAAATTACCCATGAAAGCAGGTCTGGTCAGTGAAGTTCATTCAAGCAATACACCTAGAAAATGGGGACGGATGGGTCCCGTGGCTTTCTGTGCGATGCTGGCTGCGGCCATTTCCATGGGTTCCGGCAGTGCCTACGCCCAAGAGGGGCAGCAAAAGCAGGAAGAAGTGAAGAAGCTGACTCCCGAAGAAAAGCAGGCCGAGCGCGAAGCGCGCATGGCCATGGTCGAAGCCGGCATGGCGAAGCTTTACAAGGTTGCCCCCGAGGCACGGGCAACCGTCGAGAAGTCGCCCGGCTACGCGGTATTCGATGTGACAGGGATTTATGCCGTGCTGTTCGTTGGGCAAAAAGGCAAGGGCGTGCTGGTCAATAACGAGACAAAGAAGGCGACATACATGCTGAGCGTGCGGGCAGGTACCGGACCGGGCATTGGCAAGCAGCGGGTTTATCAGATCTTTGTCTTCAAGAGCAAAGGCGCCATGGAACAGTTCGTCATCGCGGGTGGAACCGGGGGTGATGTGTCTGCCACGGCCAGTGCCGGCAAGGATGGTTTCGTGCGCTCGTTCAATCCCAACATCGATATTTACCAAATCACGATTTCGGGCAATGCATTGCAGGCCAGCTGGGGCGGGACCGTGTATTCGGTGGACACCTCACTCGACTAGGCTATGATAATTTAAAGCCTGCCAACTTCTTTACGCGGCAGTATCGAGTGGAATCTGCATAGGGAGTATTGAGATGTCGAACGCATCCAGCAAAAGTACGACTGACGTACCTGCCAACCAGACAACCAATGAGCTGCCCTGGATGGGTAATGGCATGAACGCCGTCCTGCAAGCCTGGGGACCCGTCGGCGAGTACATGATCGATGCCACGCAACGCACCATCCTGTTCTGGGACTTGCTGCGCCAGCGCAGTGATCAGTACTACGCACAGAAGGCCAAGGCTGTACCGCATGTATTGAACTTCGACGCCGAAAAAGTGCTGGACGGTCGCACCTTCGAACGGCCGGTCAATTACGGGTTGGTACGGATCAAACCACCGGCAGGCGTGGTGATCGAACCCCGCAAGCGCCCCTTCGTCGTGGTCGATCCGCGCGCCGGGCACGGGCCGGGCATTGGCGGCTTCAAGGCCGACAGCGAATTGGGCGTGGCCCTGCGTGCCGGACACCCCTGTTACTTCGTCGGCTTCACCCCGGAACCGATGCCGGGCCAGACCATTGAAGACATCATGCATGCCGAGGCGATCTTCCTTGAAAAAGTCATCGCCTTGCATCCGGACGCCGACGGCAAACCCTGTGTCATCGGCAACTGCCAGGCCGGCTGGGCCGTGATGATGCTCGCCGCGACACGCCCCGAGCTGTGCGGCCCGATCATCATCCCCGGCTCCCCGCTGTCCTACTGGGCCGGTGTCGAAGGCGAGAACCCGAT
>JAABQX010000017.1 GCA_011391215.1 Rhodocyclaceae bacterium | reverse complement strand
CGAGGTCTTCTTTCTTTGCGGCGGCCTTGGCGAGGACCGTTTCCAATAACGGGACGAGCCGCCTGATGTGATCGCGCGAAGCGAGTTCCGGCACCACGCCGCCGTAGGCTTCGTGCATGGCGACCTGCGTGTGCACGGCATGGGCGAGCAGTCCCTGTTCCGTGTCGTAGAGGGCGACGCCGGTTTCGTCGCAGGAGGATTCGATGCCGAGCACTTTCATGGCGTCATTCTACCGGCTGACTATAATCGACCGCTGCCATTCACCCGGGATGCGACCATGAAAACCCTCGCCGCCGCGCTGCTGTTTTTCTCGATCATGGCGCATGCCGCCTGGGTGCAGCAATTCACGCCGCAGGAGCTGGTCGATCAGCAGACGCGGGCGACGGCGGTGTTCAGCACCGACATGGCACCCCTCGGCCAAGCCCAGGCGCCGGCGCCTTTCAAGGTCGATTGCGGCGCGGTCGGCGGTAGTGGTCGCTGGGTCGATACGAAGACCTGGGCCTGGCAACTCGAACGTCCCCTGCAAGCCGGCGAACGCTGCCTCTTCAATCTGAAGTCGGGACTCAAGGCGAGTAACGGCGAAGCGGTTAGCGGACAAAATCAATATCGCTTTTTTGCGCCCGGTCCATGGCCGCGCCGCGTCCAGCCTTCTCCCGGCAGCGGTATCGAGGAAGACCAGGCCTTCGTCATTACGCCCGCCGGGCCGGTGCAGCCGGCATCGGTAGAACAGAACGTCTGGTGCGAGGCCGATGGCGTGGCCAGCCGCATTCCGGTGCGCGTGGTACCGGAGAAACAGCGCAACGAAATTCTCGCCAGCCTGCATCGTCACGACCCGAACGATGTCGTCGTCAGTTGCGTCGAGCGACTGCCGCCCGGCGTGAAGATGAAGCTGGTGTGGGGCAAGGGCGTCGAGTCGACCAATGGCGCGAAATCGACACGGGAAGAAAGCTTCATTTACCCGGTGCGCGAACCCTTCCGCGCCACGCTGAGTTGCGAGCGCGAAAAGGCCAGTGCGCCCTGCTCGCCGCTCTCGGCCATCACGCTGGAATTCTCGGCGGCCGTCGATGCGGGTTTGCGCGACAAGATTCGTCTCGTCATGCCAGAAGGTGTGCGCTTGCCGGTTGATCCGCACCAGAAGAGTGGCAGCCGCGAAAACACCTTGAACAGCATCACGTTCGCCAAGCCTTTCCCGCAGAACGCCGAACTGCGGCTGGAATTGCCCACCGGTATCCAGGATGATGCGGGCCGACCGCTGGCGAATGCCGCGAACTTTCCGCTCAAGTTCAAGACTGGCACGTTGCCGCCGCTGGCCAAGTTTTCCGGCGCGTTCGGCATTGTCGAACTGCATGAAGGCGGCGTGCTGCCCGTTACGTTGCGCAACATCGAAGCCAGGTTGCAGCTCAATGAGCGCCACCTGACCAACGACGCCGAGATCATTGCCGCCATGCAGAGCTTGGCGCGCTTCGAGCAGCAGACGCAGACAACCCGGCTGCTGCGCGCCGGCAAGTCCGAGGAATATGTCGATCCCTACTATGCCCGCGAACTTTCCTTCCTCGCCCGGCAGCCGGGTGTGAAGAAGCGGGACTTGCCCAAACCCGGCGGCAGTGCTGAGTTCGAGGTGGTGGGCATCCCGTTGGCCAAGCCCGGCTTCCACATCATCGAGGTGGAAAGCCAGCTGCTCGGTGCCACGCTGCTTTCTCAGCCCAAGCCCATGTATGTGCGCGCCACCGCGCTGGTGACCAACCTCGCAGTGCATCTGAAACGCAGTACCGATAACTCATTGGTTTGGGTGACCTCGCTCGATCAGGGCAAGCCGGTCGCCGGTGCGGCAGTGCGCGTCTCCGATTGCAAGGGCAAACTGCTGTGGAGCGGCACGACCGACGCGCAAGGACGTGCTCCGATACCGCAGGCATTGCCGCAAAGCCTCTGCGGTGAGTCGGATTTTTTGTTCGCCAGCGCCCGCCTTGGCGAGGATTACAGTTTTGTGCGCAGTGACTGGAACGATGGCATCGAACCCTGGCGCTTCGGCGTGGCGACCTGGGGCGAGTCTGCCGCTGGAAAGATCGTGCATACCGTTTTCGACCGCACACTGTTGCGCCCCGGTCAAACAGTGTCGATGAAGCACATTGCGCGCGAACGCAACAGTCGTGGCATGGGCTTCCCCGATCCCGCAACATTGCCGAAGCGCATGCTGATCCGGCATGACGGCAGCGGCGCCGAATACCCGGTCGATCTTGCCTGGGATGCCCAAGGCACGGCGACTAGCCAGTGGAAGATTCCCGACGCGGCCAAGCGCGGCACGTATGCGCTCGATCTTCCCGGTGGTGGCGAGTTCAGCGTTTCCGATTTCCGCCTGCCGGTGTTCACCGGTCGCGTGCAAGGCGTCGCCGCGCGTTATGTTGCGCCAAAGCGTATTCCTGTTTCGCTCGGCCTCAATTTCCTAAACGGCGGCGCGGCCAAGGGCGCCGCCGTCAGCGTGTCGGCCACCGTGCGCCCGACTTGGCCCAGTTGGCAAGGCTATGACCGCTACAGTTTTCAAGTGGATTTCAACGCAGCGGGACTCGGCGCTTTCAATATCGATAGCGGTCGCGAACGTGAGAATTTGGTGCTCGACAAACAGGCGCTGACACTCGACAAGGCCGGTGCCGGCCAGCTCGACGTGGCACTCAAATCTGCCCCGCGCGGCCCCGCCGAGCTCTATGCCGAGATGAGTTTCACCGATCCGAACGGCGAGATCCAGACCATTCACGGCAACGTGCCTGTGTGGCCGGCTGCAGTGGTGCTCGGCCTGTCAATTCCCGACTGGGCCGCGGCGTCAGATAAAGGACGCGTGGATCTCGTCGCCCTCGATCTTGACGGCAAACCCATCGCCGGACAGGAGGTGCGCGTCAGTGCCAAGCGCCGCCTTTCATATTCCCACCGGCGGCGCATCGTCGGCGGTTTCTATGCCTACGAGAATCGTGACGAATACAACGATCTCGGCGAAGTTTGCAAAGGCTTCACGGATGCGCGCGGTCAGCTGCGCTGCGAACCGAAGGTGGCCGGCGCCGGTGAAATCCTCCTGCTCGCCGAAGCCCGTGATGCGCAGGACAATGTGGCCCGCGCCGGCAGCAGTTTCTGGAGCAATGCGGGCGAAGACACCTGGTTTGCCGCCGGCAACCAGGATCGCATCGATGTGATTCCCGAACAAAAATCCTACCAGCCGGGCGAGACGGCACGCTTCCAGGTGCACACGCCCTTCCGCGAGGCGACGGCCCTGATTACGGTCGAGGCGGAGGGCGTCATCGAAACCTTCGTGCGTCCGCTGTCGCGTTTCAAGCCTGTCGTTGACGTGCCGGTGAAGGCGGAGTGGGCGCCCAACGTCTATGTCTCGGTGCTCGTGGTGCGCGGCCGCGTCACGCCGCTCAAGTGGTATTCGCTGTTCCAGTGGGGCTGGCGCGAACCGGCGGCGTGGTTCCGCGAGTGGTGGAATCCTGTGCAGCCGAGCGCCATGGTCGATCTCGCCAAGCCCTCCTGGCGCATCGGCCTGGCCGAAGTTGGCGTCGGCACGGCGGGCATGCAATTGAGCGTTGCAGTGCAGCCGGAACGTACCGATTACCGGCCGCGCGAAGAGGCGAGCGTGCGCCTGAAAGTCACCGCCCCCGGCGGAAAATCCTTGCCGGAAGGCAGTGAAATTGCCTTCGCCGCCGTCGATCAGGCGCTGCTGGAAATGAAGGATAACGCCAGCTGGAAGTTGCTCGACGCCATGACGCCGCGCCGTGCCTACACAGTACAGACCGCCACCGCCCAGTCGCAGGTGATCGGCAAGCGCCACTATGGCAAGAAGGCCGTAGCGCCGGGCGGCGGCGGCGGGCGCGCGCCGGCGCGCGAGCTCTTCGATACCTTGCTGAGCTGGCAGCCGCGTGTAAAAGTCGGCGCTGACGGGACGGCGACCGTGAAGGTGCCGATCAACGATTCACTCACTGAGTTCAAGTTCGTCGGCGTCGCTACCGCCGGTGCGGGTCTGTTCGGCACCGGCAGCGCCAGCATCCGCACGCGGCAGGAGTTGCAACTGATCTCCGGCCTGCCGCCCGTGGTGCGCGAAAAGGATAGCTACCAAGCCTTGCTGACCGTGCGTAATGGCACGGCCAAGCCGATGTCGGTGCGTGTCGTCGCCCGTGCCGGTAGCCAGTCGCTCGATGCGCAGGAAGTCAAGCTCGACGCCGAAGGCGCGACCGAACTCGCCTGGACGGCGCAGGCGCCGGAAGAAGTGAGCAGCCTCGTCTGGGAATTCGAGGCCAACGAAAAAGACGGCAAAAATCAGGATCGACTGAAGCTTACGCAGCGCATCGAACCCGCCGTGCCCGTCACCGTGCAGCAGGCGACCTTCGCGCGCGTGGCAGGCAAGCTGGAACTGCCGGTTGTGCCACCGCAGGACGCATTGCCGGGCAAGGGCGGCATCGAGATCATGCTTTCCGCAAAACTCGCCACGCCGCCGCCGGGCCTGACGCGTTTCTTTGAGGAGTACCCGTTTGGCTGCCTCGAACAGAAAACCTCCATCGCCGTCGGTCTGCACGACGAGAAGCGCTGGCGAGAAATCATCGACAGCCTGCCCGCACTGCTCGACGGCAACGGCCTGGCGCGCTACTTCCCCGGTGACGGGCCAGGCAGTGTGACGCTGACCGCTTATGTGCTTGATATGTCAGCGCTTGCCGGTGCAGCGTTGCCCGATGATTTGAAGATGCGCATGGAGAGCGGGCTGACTGCCTTCGTCGAGGGACGCTTGAAGGCCAACCTCTGGGCACCTGCGCAAATCGATACGCAACAGGTCACGAAGCTCACCGCGCTTGAAGCCCTCACGCGCGGCGGCAGAAAGACGGCCGGCGTAACTCGTGCGGTATCGGCGCTAGACCTCAACCTGCTGCGTCTGCCCACCTCGGCGCTCATTGACTGGTGGCTCGTGGTGCGTCGCCTCAATGATCTGCCCGAACGTGCCGACAAGCTGGCCGCTGCCGAGCGCGAACTACGCAATCGTCTGAGCTACACCGGCGGGCGCCTCACGTTCACTACCGAGAAAAGTGATTACTGGTGGTGGATGATGGTCAGCGGCGATTCCAACAGCTTCCGGCTGATCGAAGCCGCGCTTGACGAACCAAGCTGGCGCGATGACCTGCCCAAGCTGCTGCGTGGCGCGCTGGAACGCCAGGTACGCGGCCGCTGGTTTACCACTACGGCCAATGCCTGGGCGGTGGCTGCCCTCGATGGTTACGCCCAGCGTTACGAAAGTGAGACAGTGACTGGCACCACCTATGCCCAACTGGGCAAGGCCACCACCGAGCATCGTTGGCAGGGCGCGCAGGCTACGGATGCTGCACCGAAACTCGCGCTGCCCTGGCCAGCCGGCGCGGAAAATCTCAGCATCAACCACGCCGGCAGCGGCCAGCCCTGGGCCAGCCTGCAATCGCTTGCGGCGATTCCGATCACTGTGCCGCGCGCCTTCGGTTACCGTGTCAGCCGCACGGTGACTCCGGTCCAGGAGAAGACCCAAGGCAAGATCAGTCGCGGCGATCTATGGCGTGTCACGCTGACCGTCGATGCCGAGCAGGACATGACCTGGGTTGTCGTCAGCGATCCCATTCCCGCCGGCGCGCGCGTACTCGGCGACGGTGACAATCGTGATTCACGCATCGCTACCCTGGATGAAGACAAGCGTGCGCAGCGCGTCTGGCCGACCTACATCGAACGTAGCTTCTCCAATTTCCGCGCCTACTATGACGTCGTCCCGCGCGGCCGTTTCACCATCGACTACACCTTGCGGCTGAACAACGCCGGCGAATTTGTTCTGCCGCCGACGCGCGTCGAAGCGATGTATGCGCCGGATGTGTTCGGTGAAGTGCCGAACGGCAAGGTGGTTGTCGCGCCGTGAGGCACTGGCGGGTGCGCGTACTCGTTTGGGTGGCATTGTGCGCCGTTCTGCCAGCGCCGACTTTTGCGGCGTTGCCTGGTTTCGAAGAGGTACGTGTGGCCTACCGTCCCTCCGACGCCTGGCTGCTTGACCGGCACGGCGAGCCGCTGGCGGTGGTGCGCATCGATCACCAGGTGCGGCGTTTACCCTGGGTGGCGTTGCAAGACATCGCGCCGGCGCTGCAAAAGGCCGTGCGGCTTTCGGAGGACAAGCGCTTTCTGGAACATGCCGGTGTGGATTGGCAAGCTGCTGCTGCTGGGGTCTGGGGCAACCTTTGGAACGAAAAGACACGTGGCGCGAGTACGCTGACCATGCAACTCGTCAGCTTGATCGATGCAGAACGGCAACGGCGCGGACGGCGCAGTGTGTTCGAAAAGCTCGACCAGGCCGCCGCCGCATTACGCCTCGAACGCAGCTGGAGCAAGCCACAAATCCTTGAGGCCTATCTGAACCTGGCGGCTTATCGTGGCGAACTCGTCGGGGTTGCCGCCATGAGCCAAGGTCTCTTCGGCAAACTGCCGCATGGACTCGACGAGTCCGAGGCGGCGCTGGCGGCTTCCCTGTTGCGCGCACCGAACGCAAAAGCTGGCGTGGTAGTTCGACGTGCCTGCACGCTGCTGAAGGAAATGCAGCGCGGGGCGTTTTGTCGCAATCTCGATGTGCTGGCGGAAATGAGCCTGTCCAACGTGCTGCGCCGCGCCGACGCGACGCCCGATCTTGCGCCGCACCTCGCGCGCAAGCTGCTCGATACGCCAGGGCAACGTCGCAAAGCCACGCTCGATAGCGTCACCCAACGCCTGAGCAGCGAGACGCTGCGCCGTCATCTGGCAGCTCTGGATAAACGCAATGTGGCGGATGGCGCCGTGGTGGTAATTGACAACGCCAGCGGTGAGGTGCTGGCCTGGGTCGGCTCCAGCGGCAGCTTGTCCGAGGCGCCGGAGGTCGACGGCGTGATGGCCCTGCGGCAGGCCGGATCGACCCTCAAGCCCTTTCTGTATGGCCTGGCTTTCGAGCGCCGCGACCTGACACCGGCCTCGCTGATCGAGGATGCGCCGCTCTCGCTGCCGACCGGCAACGGCCTCTATACGCCGCAGAACTACGATCCCGACTATCGCGGCCGGGTGAGCGTGCGTGCCGCGCTGGGTGGCTCACTCAACGTGCCGGCGGTAAAAACGCTGGTGCGTATCGGCGCCGACGATTTTGCGGAACGTCTGCGCCGCTTCGGCTTCGACAGCCTGATCGAGCGTGGCGACTGGTATGGCTACAGTCTGGCGCTCGGTTCCGCCGATATTTCATTGCTGGCGC
The DNA here is from genome assembly GCA_011391215.1 of Rhodocyclaceae bacterium. Lineage (GTDB taxonomy): Bacteria > Pseudomonadota > Gammaproteobacteria > Burkholderiales > Rhodocyclaceae > Sulfuricystis. Next base: position 28,481 of record JAABQX010000017.1, on the reverse strand, counting down.
TGGCCAATGCTTTCCGCACGCTGGCCAACGGCGGGCGCTGGACGTCAGTGCGCACAAGTTTCGATACCGCGTCGGTCGCTACGCCACGGCAGGCGCTTTCGTCTCAAGCCGCATTTCTCGTTGGCGATATCCTGGCCGATCGCACCGCACGCGCCGCCACCTTCGGCCTCGCTTCGTGGCTCGCCACGCCTTACTGGACGGCGGTGAAAACTGGCACCAGCAAGGACATGCGCGACAACTGGTGCGTCGGCTATTCACGCCGCTTCACCGTGGCGGTGTGGGTCGGCAACGCCTCGGGTGCGGCGATGCACGAGGTCTCCGGTGTTTCCGGCGCGGCGCCGGTGTGGCGCGAGATCATGGACGGGCTGCATCGCGGCAAGCTACGCAGCGAGCCACCCGTTGCACCGGCTGGCGTCGTTGCTCAAGCAATCCGCTTTGAACCGGCGGTCGAACCACCACGCCGCGAATGGTTCATTGCCGGCACAGAGCGCAATCTCGTGCACAGCGCTACCGTCAGCGCCCTGGCGCGCATCGCCTACCCGGCCGACGGCACGGTGATCGCGCTGGATGCGGATATCCCGCCCGCCCGTCAGCGCCTGGCCCCGCAGCTTTCTGCCGTTGCCGGAATGGGCTGGCAATGGCGCATGGACGGCAAGCCTCTGGGTCGTGCCGACCAGCCACAATCTTGGCTGCCGCGTCCCGGCCGGCACCGCCTGGTGCTGGCGGATGCGGCCGGACGTGAGCTTGACTCGGCGAGTTTCGAGGTGCGGGCGTTGCGGGAAAAGCGCGGCAGATGACATGCTTATCCACGCATATCCTTTGACAACATTAGGGAAACAGCTAGAATGCGCGGCTCATTTGCCTCAACCCATCCACTCAGGAAATTCGCATGCCCGGTATTCGTCTCAAGGAAAACGAGCCTTTCGAGGTTGCCATCCGTCGTTTCAAGCGCACCATCGAGAAGGCCGGTACGCTCACAGAACTGCGTTCCCGCGAGTTCTACGAGAAGCCCACTTCCGAGCGCAAGCGCAAGCTCGCCGCTGCCGTGAAGCGCCACCACAAGCGCATCCGCAGCCAGTTGTTGCCCCCCAAGATGTATTGATTTTCCTGGCAGCCTGAGTTTTTTTGCAGGCGCCAGCAGTCGATACCGCCCCGGTCAGTGCCGCGGGCGGTTTTGTCGTTTCTGAATCAGGAGAAATGCATGTCGCTGAAAGCCCGCATCACCGAAGACATGAAGCTCGCCATGAAGGCGAAGGAAACTGTGCGCCTCGGCGCCATCCGCCTGCTGCTGGCCGCCATCAAGCAGCGCGAGGTCGATGAACGCATCGAACTGGACGATGCACAGGTGATCGCCGTCATCGAAAAAATGCTCAAGCAGCGCAAGGATTCAATCACCCAGTACGAGGCTGCCAAGCGCCAGGATCTGGCTGATGTCGAAAAATTCGAGGTCGAAGTACTGATGGCCTATATGCCGCAAGCGATGAGCGCGGATGAAGTAGCGGCAATCGTCGCCAAGGCCGTCGCCGATTCCGGTGCGCAAGCGCCCGCCGACATGGGCAAGGTGATGGCGCTGGTAAAGCCGCAGATTGCTGGCCGCGCCGATATGGGTGAGGTTTCCAAGCTGGTGAAGGCCAAGCTGGCCGGCGCATGATCGCGCGCATAATGCCCGTGTGATCCCCGAGTCATTCATCCAGGAATTGCTGGCGCGTATCGATATCGTCGATGTCGTTGAACGCTACGTCCAGCTCAAGAAGGCCGGCGCCAACTACCAGGCCTGTTGTCCCTTCCATTCGGAAAAAAGCCCTTCCTTTACCGTCAGTCCGGCCAAGCAGTTCTATCACTGCTTCGGCTGCGGGGCCCACGGTAGCGCCATCGGCTTTGTCATGCAATATGCCGGACTCGGCTTTATCGAGGCGGTGGAAGATCTCGCCAATCACCTCGGCATGCCGGTGCCGCGCGAGGTTGGCGCTCACGCGCAACAGAAATCCCGTCAGGCGCCACTCACCGAGCGCATGGCGCTCGCGGCGCGCTTCTACAAGGACCAGCTCAAGGCCAGCCCTGTTGCCATCGACTACCTCAAGGGGCGCGGTCTGACCGGTGAAATCGCGGCTCGGTATGGTCTTGGTTACGCCCCGGATGACTGGCAGGGACTGCAACGGGTCTTCGATGACTATTCCAGCCCGGCGCTGGCCGAGTGCGGACTGGTGATCGACAACGAGCAGGGCCGGCGCTATGACCGCTTCCGCGATCGCATCATGTTTCCCATCCTCGATCAGCGCGCCAACGTCATCGGCTTTGGCGGACGGGTATTGGGGCAAGGAGAACCCAAGTACTTAAACTCTCCGGAAACCCCCTTGTTCCACAAGGGTGAGGAAGTCTATGGCCTGCCACAGGCGCGCCAGGCGATTCATACCGAAGACCGCGTCATCGTTGTCGAGGGTTACATGGATGTCGTTGCTCTCGCTCAGTTCGGCATCGGTAATGCGGTGGCCACGCTGGGGACTGCCACGACCTCGACGCATGTGCGCAAATTGCTGCGTCAGGCCAGCCAGGTGGTGTTTTGTTTCGACGGCGACAATGCCGGCCGCAAGGCCGCCTGGCGTGCGCTCGAAGCCAGTCTGGACGTTCTTGCTGACGACAAGTTGGTTGGCTTCATCTTCCTGCCGGCCGAGCATGATCCGGATAGTTTTGTGCGCGCAGAGGGCATGGAAGCTTTCAGGCGTCTGGCTGCACAGCCGACCACGCTGACAGAGTTCCTCCTGCGCGAACTCAAGTCGGGCGCCGATCTGTCGAATGCCGAAGGGCGAGCCCGGCTCGTGCATGAGGCCAAGCCGTATCTGATAAAACTGGCTGCCCCGCTGTTGCGCCTGCAATTGACCCGGGCGATTGCCGAAGCCGCCGCCCTCAGTTCCGCCGAAGTGGAAAGCCAATGCGGACTCAAATCCCCGGCGCGTGGCCGTCCTGCCCCGCCGAAAAATCGCCTGCGCCCCGCCCCGCATGCGCTGGAACGTACGCTGCTCGTCACTGTGCTGCGTCGCCCGGAACGCGCCGCCCGGCTGCCGCTTGAGCTGATCGCCCAGGACAATGCAGAAGGCGCCGCCTTGCTGGCCGTGGCGGATGCCATTGAACATGCAGCCCTGCCGGCCGGCAACCTTGGTCTGTTAATCGAATATTTTCGCGGCAGCCCACATGAAGAGGTGATTGCCCTGGTTTCCGGGCAAATTGAGGAAAGCGCGGGCGAGGAGGGTGAGCAGGAGGCCGTTTTCATCGATACTATCGAGCGCCTGCGCGCGCAGAACCTGAAGCTGCAGATTGAAGACTTGAACGCCAAGGCACGGCAGGGGGTGTTATCGCCCGCAGAGCGACAGTCTCTCGCCGACCTGCTCGCCCGCAAAAGGGCTTGATAATGCGTGTATAATTACGCGTTTTGCCGCGATCCGAGTCGAGCCCATGACCAAGCCAACTGCCAAGCCGACCAAAACTTCCCGCACATCGGTAGCCAAGCCTGCAGCGGCCAAAATGGCCAAAGCAACCAAGCCGGCCGCCAAGCCGGCGGCTAAAGCTGCTGCCGCCAAAGCTGCTCCGGCCAGGCCGGCTGCCAAACCAGCGGCAAAGCCGGCGCCTAAACCTGTCAAGTCCACCGGTAAGCCTGCACCTAAATCGACCCCGGCGAAACCCGCCGCCCTGCCTGTGAATAAAGCCGCAAAAGCGAGCTCAAAACACGAGCAGCCCAAGGAAAAGCTTGCCGTGCCCCATCCTGTAAAAGCTGCCAAACCCGCTAAGGTCGCCGCGACTGTTAGCGCTCCCGTACCGGTAACGGCGCCAGTCGCTCCGCCTGCCCAGCCGGTGGCCGAGGTGGTTGCCGCCCCCGTCAAGCTGAGCGCGAAAGCGAAGAAGCTCAGGGACAAGCAAATGCTTGCGGCCCTTGAACAGTCTCAGCCGACAACCATTGACCTCGAAGCGCGCCGTACGCGTTTGAAGACGCTGATTACGCTCGGTAAGGAGCGCGGTTTTCTGACCTATTCCGAGATCAACGACCATCTGCCGGATGATCTGGTGGATGCCGAGCAGATCGAAGCGATCATCAGTACTTTCAACGACATGGGCATCCAGGTCTATGACCAGGCGCCCGCCCCGGAAGAGATGCTGCTGGCCGAGCAAAGCACCGCGCCAATTGATTCCGCCGATGCCGAGGAACAAGCCGAGCAGGCCTTGTCTACCGTCGATTCCGAGTTTGGCCGCACGACCGACCCGGTGCGCATGTACATGCGCGAAATGGGCACGGTCGAACTGCTAACGCGCGAGGGCGAAATCGAAATCGCCAAGCGCATCGAGGAAGGCCTGAAACACATGGTGTTGGCCATTTCCGCCTGCCCAACGACGATCACCGAAATTCTCGAGATGGCGAACAAGGTTTCCCTCGAAGAAATGCGCATCGACGAACTGGTGGATGGTCTGATTGACCCGAATGCGCCTGACGAGGACATCGAAGCCAAGGCGAATAGCGAAGATGTCGAGGGCGATGACGCAGAGGACGACTTGGATGATGATGATGACGAAGATGCTGAGGCGCGTGTCTCCGCATCCCTGCTGAAACTGCGCCAGGATGCTCTGGAACGTTTCGCTATCATCCATCAGCTCTATGGCAAATTGATGCCGGCGCTGGTCAGGCGCGGTTCTCAGGACAAGAGCTATCTGCGCATCCAGAAGCAGATTTCCGATGAGCTGATGAACATCCGCTTCACCGCGCGCTCCATCGAACGCCTGTGCGATTCCGTGCGCGGCATGGTCGAGGCGGTACGAGCGCATGAACGCAAGATCCTGCATCTGTGCGTGGACAAGGCGCATATGCCGCGTCCGCATTTCATCAAGGTATTCCCGGGCAACGAAACCGATATGGAGTGGCTGAAGCACGAAGTGCAGTCCGGCAAGCCCTATGTCGGCGTACTGATGCGCCAAGCCCCGGCCATCCTTGAAGAACAGCAGGCGCTGATCGATTTGCAGACGCGCATCGGTATTCCGCTGAAAGAGCTCAAGGACATCAACAAGCAGATGTCCACCGGCGAAGCCAAGGCGCGTCGCGCCAAGCGCGAGATGACCGAGGCCAACCTGCGCCTGGTGATCTCCATCGCCAAGAAATACACCAACCGCGGCCTGCAGTTTCTCGACCTCATCCAGGAAGGCAACATCGGCCTGATGAAAGCGGTGGATAAATTCGAATACCGCCGCGGCTACAAGTTCTCGACCTATGCGACGTGGTGGATCCGCCAGGCCATCACCCGCTCGATTGCCGACCAGGCGCGCACCATCCGTATCCCGGTGCATATGATCGAGACGATCAACAAGATGAACCGCATCAGCCGCCAGATTCTGCAGGAAACCGGCAGCGAGCCCGATCCGGCCACGCTGGCGATCAAGATGGAAATGCCCGAGGACAAGATTCGCAAGATCCTCAAGATTTCGAAAGAGCCGATCTCGATGGAAACGCCGATCGGCGATGACGACGATTCACATCTGGGCGATTTCATTGAGGATCAGTCCACGCTGGCGCCTGCCGACGCCGCACTGTTCGCCTCCCTGCGTTTTATCACCAAGGAAGTGCTCGACAGCCTCACGCCGCGCGAAGCGAAGGTGTTGCGCATGCGCTTCGGCATCGAGATGAACACCGACCATACGCTGGAGGAAGTCGGCAAACAATTCGATGTGACCCGTGAGCGCATCCGCCAGATCGAGGCCAAGGCGCTGCGCAAGTTGCGTCACCCTTCGCGTTCGGAAAAGCTGCGCAGCTTCCTTGACGGCAGCGAGTAAAGTTTCATCCAGTCTGGTGGGGGCTTACCCCTACCAGATTGCGGGCCTGTAGCTCAGTTGGTTAGAGCAGAGGACTCATAATCCTTTGGTCCACGGTTCAAGTCCGTGCGGGCCCACCAAATTTAACCTGCGCCATTGGTACGCGCTTTTAATACAATGCGCAGAATGACTGCCACCGGTGTCAATATTCCCTCACCGTTAGAGACCAATGCCGATGATGAGCTGCGGCGCATGCGTGCGCGGCTGGAGGCGGAAATTGCCACGTGCCAGGGGCTCGAGAAGCGCCTGACGCAGGTTCAGGCGGCATATTCGCGTTTCGTTCCCCCGCAGCTCCTGCAATTGCTGGGCAAGGAAAGTATCCTCGATGTCGACTGGGGCAACCAGGCCGAGAAGAAGATGACGATCCTGTTTTCCGACATTCGCGGTTTCGCCTCGATGTCGGAGCGCATGTCGCCGCAGCAGTGCTTCGATTTCATCAACGACTACCTGAGCTTCATGGAACCCGTGGTGCTGGCACACGGCGGCTTCATCGACAAATACATCGGCGACTCCGTGATGGCGCTGTTTCCGGCGCGTGGCGACGACGCCCTGCGCGGTGCGCTGGGTATGCTGGCCGAACTCGACCAGTTCAACGCACAGCGCTCCGTAAGGCAAAACGAACTGCCTCTCGAAAATCCGGAGCGGCGTTCCGGCAGTGATGTCCATATCGGCATCGGCATGAATTCCGGCCTGCTGATGCTGGGCGTCATCGGCGGCAGCAACCGCATGGAGGTCACCGTCATCAGCGATGCGGTCAACCTCGCCTCGCGTGTCGAGACGCTGACCAAAACGTACCAGACACCGATCCTGATTACGCAGCATACGCTCAACAGTATCCGTCATTCCACCGATTTTTCGATCCGTTTCATCGACCGCGTGCGGGTACGCGGCAAGCACCTGGCGCAGTCGATTTACGAAGTATTCGATGCCGATCCCGCGCCGCTGAAGGCAGCCAAGTTGGTCAGTCGTGACACCTTCGAGGATGCACTTGCCCACTATCATTTCCGCCGCATGGAAGATGCGCTGACGCTCTTCAGTGACTGCCTGGAACACAATCCTGGCGATACGCCGGCAGCCGTTTACTGGCAACGTTGCCGTCAGGCCAATCGCATCCATCCGGGTGATGCGGGCGAGACCGACAGCGCCACCCACTGGCGCCAGGAATACCTGCTCGACTTTCCCGGCCTGGATGAGATGCACCAGGTAATCTTCAGTCACATCGTCGCGCTTTCCGAAGCCCTGCAACATGATTCGTCCAGTGCTGCTGAACAATTGGCGATGAAACTGCTCGAATTGACGACGGAGCATTTCGAGTCTGAGGAACGCATGATGGAAGCGCACGGCTATCCTCAGTCACCGTTCGCCGAGCACCGTCAGCAGCACCAAAAGTTTCGTGAATTTCTTGAAACGCTCGCCGCCGAGATCCATGATGCCAATACTGCCCCGTTGCGCCTGGCCTTCCGCTGCCAGTTTCTGCTGCTTGACTGGTTCATCAGCCACATCAGCATTACCGACCGCCACCTGCAACGCTATTTGATCGGACGCCTGACGCCGGACGGTTCCGCCTGACAGAGTCGATTCATTAGAATCATCCCGGCAACCCCCTGAGCCGCAAAGATTAAATCAGTGGCAGGCTGGCGCCCTGCCGTTTGAGTTCACCGCGCGCATTCTGCCAGTCGGGGCACAATAACCCCACCACAGACCAGAAGCGTGGGCTGTGGTTCATTTCGACCAGATGCGCTGCCTCATGGGCGATCACGTAGTCGATTAGCGGCGCAGGGAGATGGATCAGGCGCCAGTTGAGGCGGATACCGCTGCGCACGCTACAACTTCCCCAACGTGTGCGCGCCGAACTGAGAACGAGAGGGGGTACGGGTTTGCCGATTTGCGCCACGGCCGCTGCCAGTCGCGGTGAAAAATGTTCCATTGCCCGCCGCTGCAAGGCTCGCCGCGCCAGTGCTGCCAGATCGGCGTTCGGCCGTGCGGCAAGCCAGAGTTCATCCGGCTTCCAGAACCCGCGATTGCGCCCCGCCGTAACCCTTACTGCCACTTCATCCCCCAGCACCGGCAGGCGCGCCCCGTCATGAATCGGCAGATGACGCGGCACTGCACGATTGACGAGTTCATCGAGTTTTTGCAGCACCCAGTCGCCATGACTTTTGATGAAGGCCTCGATTTCGCCGACTGGAAGCGCGCGCGGCGCGCCGACGTGCAAGCCGCGTTCGTCGATGCGCATCGACAAGCGGCGGCGGTCGCGGCGTAATTCATAGCTGACGATGCGGCCGGAAAGTATCAAGTGATAGGGCTTGGCCGCGCTACTGATGAATCCGCCGAACAGTTGCGGCCAGCGGAACAGTTCGAGTTGTTTGAGCATCACACCAGGGCAAACAGATCGTCGCAGACCGTCGCCGGCTGTAGCCTGGCCAGCGCGCGACCCAGCACCTGTTCGATGACGGGCAAGGATTGTTCGATAAGACGCCAGTGACAGCGTAGCGTTTGATTCTCGACACGCACCCAGTCGCTACGCTTGCCGAACGCCAGCACGATAGGGGGTGCTTGCCGTCCTGTCAGCGCCGACTTTTGTGCAACGATCGCAGCGAAGTTGCGCAGTGCCTCGTCGCGCAGCCAGCTTTCGGCGGCATCGCATATCTGGCGCGGGCGCGCCGCCGGCGGCAGGGGCAGGTGCAGTTCATCGGCCATGCGCGTCGGCTCGCGGCAGGAAGTATCCAGCACCAGGGTCAGCGTACCGCCCAGATAGCCGACAGCACCACCGGCGCGCCAGCACCCGTCGCTATCGGGCTTGTCCGCCTCAAGCCGTAGCGCTAGTTGTGGATTCCGGGGTGTCATGTGCGTAGTAATGTGGACTGATATGGCGCATTTCAGCCTGGATCCACTGTTCGGCTGCGCTGTTGACCGCTTCGAGCTTCTTACCGGTCGGGTCGATGATGGGACCGATGCTGACGGTGACCAGGCCGGGGGTCTTGATGAAAGCCTGGCGGCGCCAGCATTCGCCGGAATTGAGGGCGACCGGCAACACCGGCGCACCGGCCTTGATGGCCAGCCAGGCGCCGCCGATTTTGAACTTTCGCTGCTCTCCCGGCGCAACGCGCGTGCCTTCTGGAAAGATCACCACGTTATAGCCCTCGGCCAGCCGCTGTTTGCCGCGCTCAGCCACCTGCCGCAGTGCCTCCTTGCCGGAGCCGCGATCGATACCGACGAAGGGCATCAGCTTGAGGCCCCAGCCAAAGAAGGGCAGCCAGTGCAGTTCCCGTTTGTAGACGAACGAGGTCAGCGGAAAGATCACCTGCAGGGCAAAGGTTTCCCACGCCGACTGGTGTTTGCACAGGATCACGCAGGGCGTGGCCGGAATGTTTTCCGCACCCAGCACGCGATACTCGATGCCCAGCAGGTGGCGGATCAGCCACATCACCAGCCGTACCCAGGGCATGACGAAAAGTCGGCGCTGGCGGGACGGCAACCAGAACACCCCCAGCAGCGCCAGTACGATCAGCGGCGTGGTAATCAGCATCGCCAGCATAAACAGCAGGGAACGCAGGAAGATCATGCGGTAAGTTTTTTCACGGCGGCGGCGAGGTCGGCAAAGATCAGCGTGCCCTCAGGCAGATCCGGGTCGAGCTTGGTTTTCTTGCCCTTGCCGGTAAGGACGAGCATCGGCTGGGCGCCGGCCGCGCGGGCGGATTGCAGGTCGCGCAGCGAATCGCCAATCACCGGTACGCCGGTCAGGTCGACGTTGTAGCGCGTGCCGATCTCGCGCAGCATGCCGGGTTTGGGTTTGCGGCAATCGCAGTTGTCGGCATTGGTGTGCGGACAGAAGAAAATGGCGTCGATGGTGCCGCCGGCGTGGGACGCCGCCTTGATCATCTTGTCGTGGATCGCGTTCAACACATCCATGCCGAACAGACCCCGGCCGATGCCCGACTGGTTGGTGCACACCACGATGCGATAGCCCCACTGGTTGAGGCGGGCGATCGCCTCCAGGCTGCCGGGCAGGGGAATCCACTCTTCCGGCGACTTGATGTAGAGGTCGGAATCCTGGTTGATGACGCCGTCGCGGTCGAGGATGATGAGTTTCATGAGCTCATTTACGCACTGAGTTTGGAAATGTCGGCGACCTGGTTCATGGCCTGATGCAGGACAGCGAGCAGACCCAGACGGTTATTGCGCAGCGCCGGATCGTCGGCATTCACCATGACGCTGTCGAAGAAGGCGTCGACCGGCACCCTGAGTGCCGCCAGGGACTGGAGCGAGCCCGTGTAATCGCCGGCAGCAAAAGCGGCGTCCGCCGTGGGTTTCACCAGGTTGAGTGCGGCTTGCAGCGCAATCTCGCCTGCTTCCTTGAGCAGGGCAGCGCTGACCGTCGCCTCGACGGTACCATCCACCTTCTTGAGAATATTGCCGACGCGCTTGTTGGCGGCAGCGAGGCTGGCGGCTTCTGGCAGCGCGGCAAAAGCGCGTACGGCGGCGAGACGCTTCGGGATGTCCCCCAGTTGCTGCGGACGCAGACTGACGACCGCTTCCACCTCAAGTGCCGAATAGCCCTGCTCGCGCAGGCTGCCGGCGAGGCGCTCGTAGATGAAGTCGGCGAGGCTCGCCGTGGCATCCTTGAAATGGTCGATGCCGGCAAAAGCCGCAGTCGCATCCTGAAGTACGTCATGCAGCGACAGGGACAAATCCTTCTCGATCAACATGCGGATGACGCCCAGGGCATGGCGACGCAGCGCGAACGGGTCTTTGTCGCCAGTCGGCAACTGGCCGATGCCGAACATGCCAGCCAGCGTTTCCAGCTTGTCCGCCAGTGCAACGCAGAGACCGACGGGATTGCGCGGCAACCCGTCGCCGGCAAAGCGCGGCTTGTAGTGATCCTCGATGGCGTCGGCAATCTCGGCCGGCAGACCGTCGTGCAGGGCATAGTAGCGGCCCATGATGCCTTGCAGTTCGGGGAACTCGCCGACCATGTCGGTCAGCAGGTCGGCCTTCGACAGCAACGCGGCTTGGTCGGCCTGGTGCGCCAAAGCTTCGCCCCCGAGTTTTTCGCCAATCCCGCTGGCGATGGCCGCGACGCGCTGGGCGCGCTCTCCCTGCGTGCCGAGCTTGTTGTGATAAACGACCTTGGCGAGGCCGGGTATGCGGTCGGCCAGCGACTTCTTGCGATCCTGATCGAAGAAGAACTTCGCGTCGGCGAGACGCGGGCGTACCACGCGCTCGTTGCCGCCGATCACCGCGCTGGGGTCGGCCGGGCTGATGTTGCTGACGACGAGGAACTTGTTGGTCAGCTTGCCTTCCTTGAGTAACGGAAAGTACTTCTGGTTGGCCTTCATCGTCAGGATCAGGCATTCCTGCGGGACGTCGAGGAACTCCTGCTCGAACTGGCAGGTCAGCACGTTCGGCCGTTCGACCAGCGCCGTCACCTCGTCGAGCAACGCATCGTCGTCAATGGGTTGCAAGCCTTCCTTGGCGGCAGCGGCCTGCAATTGCCGGACGATTTCGGCACGGCGCGCGGCAAAGCCGGCAATCACCGCACCTTCTGTTTCCATCTGGGCTGCGTAGCTGTCGGCATCGCGCAGCGTCACGACGGGCTGCGCCGCCTCGAAGCGGTGGCCCTGCGTTTCGCGGCCGGCCGTCAGGCCGAGCACGGCAACCGGGACGACGTCTGCCCCGTGCAGCGCGACCAAACGGTGCGCCGGCCGGACGAAATTCACGCAACTCCAGCCGTCGGCGAGCTGATAAGTCATCACCTTGGGAATCGGCAGGCCACTCAACGCCGCTTCCAGCGCGGCTTGCAAGCCTTCCGCGAGGGTCGCGCCGGGCACGATGTTATCGAGGAACAGGGCTTCCGCCTTGCCGTCCATGGCGCGCTTCAGGGTGGGTACAACAGAGGCATCCGCCCCGAGCGCGGCAAGCTTCTTCAAGAGCGCGGGGGTTGCATTGCCGGCAGCGTCGAGCGCCACGGCGACGGGCATGAGCTTTTGCTGCACCGCCTTGTCGGCGGCCTTGTCAGCAACGCCGGTAACGTGCGCAGCCAGCCGGCGTGGCGAGGCAAAGGGTGTCGCGATCGCCGTAGCGTCGATCAGGCCTTTGGATTTGAGATGCGCTGCCAATGTCGCGGCAAAGGATTCGCCGAGCTTCTTCAGTGCCTTGGGCGGCAGCTCTTCGACAAATAGTTCGACCAGTAAATTATTCATGCGCATTGTCAGGCCGCCTTCTTGGCAAGCTGCGCCAGCACTTCGTCGGCCCAGGGTTTTGGCGCCATCGGGAAACCTAGCCGTGCACGGCTGTCGAGATAGGCTTGCGCCACGCTGCGCGCGAGGTTACGAATTTTTGCGATGTAGGCCGCCCGTTCGGTGACGGAAATCGCACCGCGTGCGTCGAGCAGGTTGAAGGTATGCGCAGCCTTGAGGACTTGTTCATAGGCCGGCAGCGCGAGTTTCTGCTCCATCAGGTGCTTGGCGTTGCCTTCGTGGGCAGAAAAGGCATGCAGCAGGAATTCGACGTTACTATGCTCGAAGTTGTAAGTGCTTTGCTCCACCTCGTTTTGGTGAAAGACATCGCCGTACTTGAGGCCGGGCGCATAGACGAGATCGAAGACGTTCTCGACGCCTTGCAGGTACATCGCCAGGCGCTCTAGCCCATACGTGATTTCGCCGGTGATCGGCTTGCAATCGATACCGCCAACCTGCTGGAAGTAGGTGAACTGCGTGACTTCCATGCCGTTCAGCCAGACTTCCCAGCCCAGACCCCAGGCGCCAAGCGTCGGGTTCTCCCAGTCATCTTCGACGAAACGCACGTCGTTCTGCTTGAGGTCGAAGCCCAGTGCTTCGAGCGAGCCGAGATAGAGTTCGAGGATATTCGCCGGGGCGGGTTTCAGCACCACCTGGTACTGGTAGTAGTGCTGCAGGCGGTTCGGGTTTTCGCCGTAGCGCCCGTCCTTCGGTCGGCGCGAGGGCTGCACATAGCCTGCTTTCCAAGGCTCTGGGCCGAGTGCGCGCAGGAAGGTGGCGGTGTGCGAGGTGCCGGCGCCGACTTCCATGTCGTAGGGTTGCAGCAGCGCGCAGCCTTGCTTGTTCCAGAATTCCTGGAGCCGCAGGATGATTTCCTGAAACGTGGGTTTCATCGGTTTACCGCCAAAAGTTAGCGAAGCGCGAATTCTACCGGCTCCGGCGACGGCGATAAGCATTCAAGAACGCCGGCAAACCAGCATACATAACCGAAATGAGTGCCACCAACAGGGCGAGGCTATTACCCCAGCGGGCATAGGGCGTCAGTCCAGCGAAACCCTGCGCCTCTACGCGCAATGCGCCAGTGGTGAATGGTGGCAACCGGGCAAGGACACGGCCGTCGGGCGCGATGGCGGCAGTGATGCCGGTATTCGTGGCGCGCAACATCATGCGGCCGGTTTCCAGGGCGCGCAATCGGGAAATTTGCAGATGCTGCGGCTGGGCCAGCGAATCGCCGAACCAGGCGGTGTTCGAAAGATTGATCAGCAGCGTCGCTGCCGGCAGGGCACGGATGATTTCCTCGCCGAATAAATCCTCGTAGCAAATATTGGCGGCTATTTTCTGGCCAGCGACCTCAAGCGGTGCCTGGACGACCGGGCCGGCGGAAAAGTCCGACATCGGGATGCGCACCAGATCGAAGAACCAGGCAAAGCCCGGCGGTACATATTCTCCGAAGGGCACCAGATGGCGCTTGGCGTAGGTTTGTAAAGTCGGCGCCGGCGGGATGGAATGCCCCGCATGGGGTACGGCAGATCCGCTGTTATTTGCAGCAGTTTCCGGCATGGCGACTACGCCATTCACATAGCCGCCGTCGCGATGATGAATGGGGATGCCAATCAGCACGTCGCCATGACGTGTCAGTTCGTTACGGATATCGTGTTGCAATTCGTCGAAGAAAAGCGGAATGGCGGTTTCAGGCAGGATCGTCAGCGCCGCCGGATTTTCCTTGGCCAGATCGAGATAGGTGTTGATGGAAAGCGGCAGTTTCTCCGGCTCCCATTTGAGGCTCTGCGGAATATTGCCCTGTAACAAGCTGACCGTCATGGGCGCGCCGGCAGCCTGCGTCCAGTCCATGCCGCGCAGCAAGACGCCGCCGCCCAGCAGCGCCACGATCAGCAGCCAGGTAGCCCGCCGGCGCAAGCCCAGGGCCAGCGCGGCGGCAATGAACGCCGCGAGGAAACCGACACCGTAAACCCCGAGTACGGCGGCGAAACCCGCCAGCGGGCTGGGTGGCGTCTGGGAATAACCGAGCGCCAGCCAGGGAAAGCCGGTGAACAGCCAGCCGCGCAGCCACTCGGTGAGCGACCAGAGGCCGGCGCAAAGCCAGGCGTTGCGCAAAAAGTCGGTGCTGGCGAGACGGCGATTAGCCGACTCGCCGCCAACACGGAGACGGCGTGCAAAGTAGCCAGCCAACGCGGGGAATAGCGCGAGGTAAATACAAAACAGCAGGGTGGCGCTGACGGCGATGGGCGCGGCCATGCCGCCGACGTCGTGCAGGCTGACATACACCCACGATACGCCGCTGAGGAAAAAGCCCAGACCCCAACTGAAGCCGAGCCAGGCGGCGGCACGCGCACTGGCAGCACGCTGCCAGAGATGGAAGAGCAGCGCCAACGTAACGACAGGCAGGGCGAAGATTTCCAGCGGCGCGAAGCCGGCGACAGTGAGGCTGCCCAACAGTGCCGCCAGCAAGGACGGCGGCAGCCTCATGGTGTGACAGTGTCGAGCGCCAGACCCTTTTGTGCGTCAACCAGCAGGGTGTGTACTCGCCGGCTGTCGGCACGCAGCACCTGCAGGCGCAAGCCGTCAATGACGACAACCTCGTTGCGCTTGGGCAGACGGCCGAGGTTGTGGATCACCAGTCCGCCTACGGTATCGTAGTCTTCATTCAGGAAGGACGTGCCGAAGGTGGTGTTGAAGTCCTCGATCTCCGTGGTGGCCTTGACGCGGTAATGGCCGGCGTTGTCGAGCACGATATTGCCGGCCGCCTCGTCGAAGTCATATTCGTCCTCGATGTCGCCGACGATCTGCTCCAGCACGTCCTCAATGGTCACTACGCCGGCGACGCCGCCATACTCATCGACGACGATGGCCATGTGGTTGCGCGAGGCGCGAAATTCTCGCAGCAACACATTCAGACGCTTCGATTCGGGGATGAACACCGCCGGCCGCAAGCTGTCGCGCAGGTCAAATTCCTTGCCGGCGAAGTAGCGCAGCAGATCCTTCGCCAGCAGAATGCCGACCACGTCGTCCTTGCTTTCGCCGATCGCCGGGAAGCGCGAATGGGCCGTTTCGAGGACAAAGTCGACGAGTTTTTCCGGCGAGTCGGCAAGGGAAATCACATCCATCTGGGCGCGCGGCACCATGATGTCGCGCACCTGCATTTCGGAAACCGCCAAGGCGCCCTCGATGATCGAGAGGGCATCGGCATCCATCAGCCGGCGGTCGTGGGCGCTGCGCAGCAGTTGCAGCAGTTGTTCGCGGTCTTCGGGCTCGCCTAACAGGAGCAGCGAGAGGCGCTCAAGCAGTGTCGGTCGACTAGGGGATGGGTCCATGGGTTATCGGTAAGGGTCGGGAATCCCGAAACGGGCAAGAATTTCGCGCTCTTTATTTTCCATACGAGAAGCATCGCGCTTGCCGGTCTCGTGGTCGTAGCCTTGCAGGTGAAGCATACCATGCACGATCAGGTGCGCCATGTGGGCTGCCACGGGCTTGTCCTGGTCGGCAGCCTCGCGCAACACGACGGGCAGGCAGATGACCAGATCGCCAATCACGACCGGTTCAGTCTCGTAAGTAAAGCTCAGCACATTCGTCGCGTAATCCTTGCCGCGATAGTCGCGGTTGAGCGTCTGGCCTTCCTCCGCCTCGACAAACCGGATGGTGACCCGGAAAGGGTGTTCCTGAGCGGCGCGTACCCAGCGACGCACTTGCGGCCGCGAGGGTAGTTGTTCATCGTTACAGCCGTATTGCACCACCAGCGCCAGCTCAGTCTTTTTTCGCATGACTCTCGTAGGCGGCGACGATGCGCGCCACCAGCGGATGGCGCACAACATCACCGGCATTGAAATCGGCGAAAGCCAGGCCGCGCACCTCGGCAAGGATGCGACGCGCCTCGACGAGACCAGATTTCTGCCCCTTCGGCAAATCCGTCTGCGTGACGTCGCCGGTGATCACCGCCTTCGCGCCGATACCGATGCGCGTCAGGAACATCTTCATCTGCTCAGGCGTGGTGTTCTGCGCCTCGTCGAGAATGATGAAGGCATGATTCAACGTGCGCCCGCGCATGTAAGCGAGCGGGGCGATCTCGATGTTGCCCTTCTCGAACAGGCGCGTCACCTTGTCGAACCCCATCAGGTCGTAAAGCGCGTCGTAGAGCGGCCGCAGGTAGGGATCGACTTTCTGTGCCAGATCCCCCGGCAGAAAGCCGAGCCGCTCGCCCGCTTCGACCGCCGGCCGCGTCAGCACGATGCGCTGTACCTGGTCGCGCTCGTAGGCATCGATGGCGGCGGCCACCGCGAGATAGGTCTTGCCGGTACCGGCCGGACCGATGCCGAAAGTGATGTCGTGTTCCTGGATCAGCCGCAGATATTCGACCTGGTTGGGGGTGCGGCCGTGCAGATCGCTCTTTTTGGTGAGCAGTCCGGCAGACGCTTGCGTGGCCAGGCTGCGGTTCCTCAACTCGATCAGGCCGAGCTGGATGTCATCGATCGACAGCGGCACGGCGGCCTGCGCATAGAAGTGTCGCAAAGCCTCTGCCGCGAGGCGGGCCTGTGTCAGATCGCCGTCGATGCGGCAATGCTCGCCGCGCCGCGCCACCGTGACGTCGTAGGCCATCTCGACCTGGCGCAGATTTTCGTCGAGCGCACCGCACAGATTCGCCAGCTTGGCGTTATCGAGCGGCTCGAAAGAGACAGCGATGCTCTTGGGTTTCAATCGGGATTCAATCGAGCTTCAATCGGGCTTCATGCGGGAGTTCCCGCGCCGTACCGCCAACGCCGACTTTTCGGGCAGGCGGGCAGTTGGACATGCCATGGGTTCAGGGGGTTTGCGAGGCCAGTTGCGCCTCGGCGGCGGAAAGAATCCAGATGCGATGCACAAAGCCCATCGTGTCAGTCATGAAACGCACCTTGGCCGGCGCTTGCACCATCATGGACGGGATCATCATGTTGAATTCGTTGCGTACCACGGCGCCGGGTGACAACGGGTAGGTTTTGCCGCTAATCCTGACTTGGCCGTCCTGGGGCACCAGCATATCGCCGATCATCGATTCACTCGGGAGATTGCGGATGATGCCCATCGCCGGCTCTACCGGCGCAGGCGTCAAGATCCCCTCAACGACTGAGCTGATGATGGAACTGACGATTGCGCTGGTGATGGGATCGAGAGGCATAGCTAGATGATAATCCGATCCTCGGGCTTTGGAAATGCACTAAACATGCAAAATCCCCCTTGTTTCGCCGCGCTACGGTTAAATTCTCCCCCATCTTTTCAAATAGCCACCCTTGGCCGCGATGATCCCAAATGACTTTAATCCCCCTCCCGATTCGTTGCGTTGGGCGAAATATTCTGGCCGTGACGTGATCCCGCTGTGGGTTGCCGATATGGATTTCCCCGCGCCGCCCGAGGTGGTCGAGGCTTTGCAGCAACGTGTTGTCGGAGGATTGTTCGGTTATGGTCAGCCTTTGCCGTCGCTGATCGAGGCGGTGGTTGAACATTGCGCGCATGAGTATTGTTGGACTATAGAGCCGGATTGGCTGGTCTGGCTGCCGGGGCTGGTGTCAGGGCTGCATGTGGCTTGTCGCTCCGTCGGCCAGTCTGGTGACGGGGTGTTCACGGCGACGCCGATTTACCCGCCATTCTTATCCGCCCCTGTTGAATCTCAACGGCGCTTGCTGACCCTGCCGCTGATCAGTGACGAGGCAGGCTGGGGCTGGGATTTTGCTGCTGCGGATGCGGTGATGAGGGTGGCACGGCTGTTTCTGTTGTGTCATCCGCACAACCCCGTCGGTCGGGCCTGGCGTGAAGATGAACTTTGGCAACTCGCGGCACTGGCCGAAAAGTACGATCTGGTGGTGTGCTCGGATGAAATCCACTGTGACCTGACCTTGAACGGCGCGCATCGGCCGTTCGCCACGCTCGCGCCGGAAATCGCGGCACGCACGATCACCCTGATGGCGCCATCGAAGACCTTCAATATCGCCGGGCTGGGCTGTGCCTTCGCCATCATTCCGGACGTGCGCCTGCGCGCGAATTTTTGTGCCGTCATGCATGGCATCGTGCCGCATGTGAATGTGCTCGGACTGGCCGCTTGCGAGGCGGCTTATCGACATGGCAGTGTCTGGCGCAAGAATCTGCTCGACACGTTGCGCGGTAATGCGGTGCGCGTCGAGCAGGCAATCGATAAGCTACCCGGCTTGTCGATGGAACGTGTGGAAGCGACCTTCCTGGCCTGGATCGACTGCCGCGAATTGGGAATCGAACGGCCTGCAAACTTCTTTGAGCAGGCGGGCGTGGGATTTTCTGATGGTGCCGACTTTGGTCCGGGGAATGCCTATGTGCAGTATGTGCGGCTTAATTTTGGTACCCCGCGCGCCCTACTCGACGAGGCGTTGACGCGCATTGCCAGCGCTTGTGCGTCGCTGTAAAAGTCGGCGCCGGCGGGATGAAATGCCCCGCATGGGGTACGGCTTCAGTCTTTCTTGAGCGTGCGGCCCTCGCGCACCATCGCTTCGAACTGATCCGCCGGTACGGGCGGGGAGAAGTAATAGCCCTGGATTTCTTGGCAGCCCAGGCTTCTGAGGAATTCCAGCTGGTCGCGTGTCTCGACGCCTTCGGCGATGACGCGGTGGCCGAGGCGTTGCGCCATGCTGACGATGGCGCCGGCAATGGCGCAATCATTGCCGTCGCCGGGGATGCCGATGATGAATGAGCGATCGATCTTCAGGGTATCGATGGGGAAGCGCTTGAGGTAGGACAGGCTGGAATAGCCAGTGCCGAAATCGTCGAGCGACAGGCTGACGCCCAGCGCAGTCAGCGCGTCCATCATGGTGATCACGTCATCGCTGCTGTGCGTGAGCATGCCTTCGGTGATCTCGAGTTCGAGCCATTCAGGCTGCACGCCATGGCTGGCGAGCATGGCCTGTATGCGCTCGGCCAGGCCGGGGGAAAAGTCGCGGGCTGAGAGGTTGACGGCAATCTTGACGGCGGGCATGGCGGCGGTCAGCCAGAGGCGCGCCTGGCGCAATGCCGCTTCCAGTACCCAGGCGGACAGGCGCACCACGAGCCCCGATTCCTCTGCGATAGGCACGAATTCGCCGGGCGGCACCAGGCCGCGTGTCGGGTGATTCCAGCGCACCAGCGCCTCGGCGCCGACGATGCGGCCGCTCGCTATATCGACCTTGGGTTGGTAATGTAATAGCAGTTCATCGTGTTCGATGCCGTGACGCAGGCCGGACTCTATCTTGAGCCGGTCAATCGCGCGCTGGTTCATCTCGTGACTGTAGAAGGCATAGCCATCCTGCCCACTTTCCTTAGCGCGATACATGGCGATATCGGCCATGCGCAGCAGGGATTCGGTGTTGAAGCCGTCGCGTGGATAGATGCTGATGCCGATCGCGGCCCCCACCTTGAGTTCGTGCTCATCAATCCAGCAAGGTGGGTCGAGCGCTGCCAGCACCTTCTGGGCAACCACGGCAGCGTGTTCGCGGCGGGTAATGTCGAACAGCGCAACGATAAATTCATCACCGCCCAAACGCGCTACGACATCTTCGGTACGCACGGCGCTACGCAGGCGTTGCGCCACCTCTTGCAGGAGACGGTCGCCGACGCTGTGACCGAGGCTGTCATTGACCGGCTTGAAGCGGTTCAGGTCGATGAACAGGATGGCGCCATGCAGCCGATTGCGCCGCGCCTCGACCAGCGCCTGGTCGATCAGCTTGTAGAGCAGCGAGCGGTTCGGCAGGCCGGTCAGCTCGTCGTAATAAGCGAGGTAATTGATGCGCTCCTCGGCTCGCTTGCGCTCGGAGATGTCGGTGAAGATGGAAAAATAGTTATTGATCTGACCATCCTGATTGCGCACCAGGCCGATCGAGGCCCAGCTGGGGAAATCTTCGCCATTCTTGCGGCGCGTCCAGACTTCGCCTTGCCAGCTGCCGTCCTGGTCGACGTGCGACCAGATGTCGTCGTAGAACCTGGCGGAATACTGGTCGGAGCGCAGGATTTCCGCTGACTTGCCGATGATCTCTGGAGCAGAGTAGCCGGTGATTTCGGTGAACGCCGGGTTAACCGAGATGATGCAACGATCGCTACTGGTAATGAGGATGCTTTCCTCACTGTGCTCGAAAATGCGCGATTGCAAGCGCATGATCTTTTCGGCTTCGACCCGTGCGGTAATGTCCGAGAGGTAGCCGATCATCCCGCTGGGCTGCCCCAACTCGTCGCGTATCAAGGAAAGCTGCAGACTGGCCCAGAATATCTCGCCTGACTTGCGGCGGCGGCGTACCTCCAGTTCCCGGCCGCCACGCTCGAGGAAGGCGTCTTGAAATCCTTCACTGTCGTCGTCGGCATCCGGGTCGGCATAAAGGAACAGGATATGTTTGCCGATGGCCTCTGTGCTGCTGTAGCCGAACAGTTGTTCCGCCCCCTTGTTCCAGCCGGTGATGAAGCCCTCCAGATCCATGGCGATGACTGACTCGTGGATCTGGTCGAGGATCTGCGCCTGCGCGGCCAGTTTGCATGCCCCCGGCACATTGCATACCGTTGCACACATTTTACGGGCGCCATCCAAATCAGGTGTGTCCTGGGTCACGAGCACGGGGATGGGTTCGCTCATGCTGGCGCCGGCTCAGGCTTCCTTACTGATTTGCACGGCCCACTGCATCGCTTCGGCCAAGGCAGAAGCCCAGTCTGCGTGCGCGATGCCGGCAGCTGCGAGGGCGTCGGTCAGCGCCGGAGAGGGCCGGCCTTCGTTGGCCTTCACGGCGGCGAGCAGGCTGCTGAATGGTCCGTTGCCGGTCGTCAGCGCCAGCACCACGTCTTCCGACAGGTTCAGTGGTGCGATGATGCCGGCGAGCGGGGAGCCGAACAGCAAATCAAGCAGCGAGAACATGCCGGTCATGAAAGCATGGTCCTGCTGGTCGCGAGACAGGCCTTTGCGCTTTGCCAAGTTTTCCATCAGGCTAGCGCGCAATGCCGCGCGCGGCATCAAGGGGCTGGCCAACATGCTGCCCTGCGAACGCGCATACAGTAGCAATTGCAGCCAGCGTTGCAACTGGCGGCGTCCGATCATCGCGATGGCCTGGGCGAAATTGGTGATTTTCTTGCCGGGCGAGATGGCGACAGAATTCACCAGCTTCAGCAGATGGTAGGACAGGTTGGTGTCGCGCTTGATCAGCGCCTCGATATCGGCCGTATCAGCGTCCGTCGTCACCAGCGAGAGCATCTTGAGCAGGAGCGCACGCGCCATGGGGCCGCCTTTCGCTGGTTGCGGCCTGGTTGCGGCCTGCGCATAAATGCAAGTTTCCGTAAAGCCGCTGGCCACCAGGCGAAAGCCCGCTTTCTGCAAGGCCGTCAATCTGTCGTGGTGTGCCGGGTCGGCGCTGGCGCTGGCCGGAAAGCGTAGCATCAGGTGTTGGAGAAGGGTAGGCGACAAAGCGCCGGCCAGTGCCGGATCCATGCCCGCCGGGTCGACAGAGGCAACACAGTCAATGGATTCGACTATCTCGGCCAGGGTATGTTCGCCCAAGATGCGCGCCAGGGCGTCACTGTCGAAAGGAATCTCTCCTTCGAGCAACAAGGCAATCCAGGCATTTTTGGAATCAGCAACCGGCTGCAGAGTAATCAGGGGAAATGTGTCGGAGGTGTTCATTCTGAAGTCATTGGCTGCGAAGATGAGACGTCGGCGACAGCAGACAAGGCTACATCGACATCGTCTGGCAAAACTTTAGGTAAATCAAGGAGTATTGAGATGTTTCGCATCTAATTCCGTAACAATCCAGTCGGGCGGGATGTCGTGCGGCTGCGGGCGGATCGTGGCAACAGCACCCAATGCGAAACCCACGCCGATCGTCAGGGGACGCGTAACGCAGCCGGCCAGCGTGCGGTCGAAATACCCACCGCCGTAACCCAGCCGGTAGCCCGCCGCATCGTAGGCGACCAGAGGCAAGAGCAGAACGTCCGGCGTCTCGCTGGCGGCGGTATCGGGTATCGGAATGCCATGTCGATCGGTGATCATCGGCGCGTCAGGCAGCCAGGATCGAAACTGCATCGGTGAAGCTGGCGTGACGACGACTGGCATGGCGGCACGCCAGCCGGCGCCGACAAGTTGTTGCACCAGCGGCCGGCAATCCACTTCGGCGCGGATCGGCCAGCAGAAAGCGATGGTGCCGGCCGGTCGGGGTAGCAACAGCGCGGCGAGGTGATCGAGAATGCTTACGCTGGCAAGCCGGTGATCTGCCGCCGGAAGGGCTTGACGCGCAGCAATCTTCTCACGGCGCAATGCAGCACGAAAAGCGGCAATATCGGCGGGCTGATTCATTGTGATGCAGGCGAAATCCTGTGCTAGTCTGGGATTATGTGAATGATGCGGCCAAATTGACCACCATGAAACGTTTTATCGGAATTGTTCTGTTGATCTCCCTGCCGGCTTGGACTTCGTCCGCGCAAGCGGCCGGTCATCCGGAGGATGCCGCGTTTCTGCAGGCGCGGGATGCTTTCAGCAAAGGCGAACGTGCGAAACTGACGCGTGCGCTGGCCGGATTGAAAACGCATCCGCTCGTGCCGTGGGCAACTTATTTTCAGCTGAATCAGCGTCTGGATGATGGCTCGGATGCCGGCGTCGCTGAATTTCTTGAGCAAACCGAAGCTACCTATCTGGCCGAAAAGCTGCGTGGCGACTGGCTGAAATGGCTGATGCGCAAGGAAGACTGGACGCAAGCACGCATTCAGTTTGCGTTGCTGCAACGGCCGGATGCCGATGCGACCTGCCGTGGCCTGGATATTCGCTTGCGCCTGGGCGAAGCGGAAGTCACCGAAGAGGCGCGCACGCTGCTGGCGACCAACGCGCCGCTCGCCGGCTCTTGTCTGCCGCCGCTCGGCCGCCTGTCTGCCGCCGGCAAGCTGTCCGCCGACGATCTCTGGGAGCGCCTGCGCCGGCAATTGGCCAATGGCAAGCTCAAGGAAGCTCGTGCCATCGCCGGCTGGTTGCCGGCCGACGAAAGCCTGTCCTGGCGCACGGTCGAGACCATCGACGACCATCCGGCAAAATATGTCGCGAAACTCCCTGAACGCTATGCCGACAGCCGCCGGGGCCGCGAACTGGTGAGCTTTGCTGTGCTGCGCATGGCGCGCGCTGATGTCCGTTTGGCGGCAGAACGCTGGAAAGATATCGAGCGCCATTTCAGCAAGACGGAACGTGGATTTGTCTGGGGCCGGCTTGCGCTGACGGCGGCGATTGCTCATCAGTCCGAAGCCGTCGCCTGGTTTGACCAGGCGGAAACCCTCGCAGGAGCAGCCAGTCTGAATGAAGAGCAAGGTGCTTGGCGCGTACGTGCTGCGTTGCGTACCGGCAAGTGGCCGGACGTGCAGCGCGCGCTGGCAGCATTGCCGGAAACCCTCGCGGCCCTGCCTGAATGGCGTTACTGGCAGGCGCGGACCCATGCGGCACTCGGCAAACCCGAGGAGGCGAAGGCGCTCTATACGCAAATTGCCGGCCAGCCAAATTTCTACGGCATCCTGGCCGGAGAAGCACTCGGCAAAACCTACACGCCGCCGCCGCGCGCCGCCACACCCGGCGCAGAAGAATTGGCCGAGGCCGGCGCCCGGCCGGGACTGGTGCGCGGCCTGGCGCTGATCCGTGCCGATATGCGCCTCGAGGGCATTCGTGAATGGAACTGGACCTTGAACGGACTCAACGACCGACAACTGCTGGCGGCAGCGGAACTGGCGCGCCGCAATGACGTGATAGACCGCTCGATCAACACGGCCGACCGTACCGTCGCCGAACATGATTATTCCCTGCGCTATCCGACGCCCTTCCTGACGCAAGTCGAGCCGAAGGCGCGCGATGTCGGTCTCGATACCGCCTGGGTGTATGGACTGATGCGCCAGGAGAGCCGCTTCATTACCGAAGCCAAATCGAGCGTCGGCGCCAAGGGCCTGATGCAGCTGATGCCGGCGACTGCGCAGTGGGTGGCCAAGAAAATCGGCATGAACGATTACCACCCGACCAAGGTGACCGAAATGAACGTCAACGTGACGCTCGGCACGAACTACATGAAGATGGTGCTGGACAGCCTCGACAGTCACCCGGTGCTGGCGTCGGCCGCCTACAACGCCGGTCCTGGCCGCGCACGCAAATGGCGCGCCGAGCGGGCGCTCGAAGGTGCGATCTACGCCGAAAGCATTCCGTTCAACGAAACGCGCGACTATGTCAAGAAAGTGATGGCGAATGCCATGAGCTACGCTGCCCTGATGGATGGGCCGACCCCGACCCTGACGACGCGCCTGGGCACGATCCGTCCGCGCGGCTTTAGTGACAGCACAGCGGAGTCCCTGCCATGAAAAATATCCTGTTGATCGGTGGTACCGGCTTTCTCGGTACGGCGCTAGCTAGCCGTCTCGCCAGCGCCGACTTTTTGGTGACTTTGCCGACACGCCGTCGCGAGCGCATCCGGCACCTAAGCGTTCTGCCCTCGGCGCAAATCGTCGCTGCCGACGTGCATGACGAAGCCACGCTCACCCGACTGATGGCCGGGCAGGATGCGGTGATCAGCCTGGTTGGCATTCTCAAGGGTAACTTTCAGCGCACCCATGCCGAGTTGCCGGGCAAGATTGCGCGCGCCGCCAAAGCTGCCAAGGTGCCGCGCCTGCTGCATGTTTCGGCGCTGGCAGCGGCCGCCGATGCACCTTCCGATTACCTGCGCTCCAAAGCGGCTGGTGAAGCTGCGCTCAAGGCCGCTTATCCGGAAGCGACGATCTTCCAGCCCTCGGTGATTTTCGGCCGTGGCGATTCGTTCCTCACACTCTTCGCCGGCCTGCTGAAGATCGCGCCCGTCGTGCCGCTGGCCTGCGCCGACGCGCGCTTTCAGCCGGTCTGGATCGAGGACGTTGTTGCGGCCGTCGTCGCCAGCCTGGATCACCCGGAAAGCCGTGGGCAGACCTACCCGTTGTGTGGCCCGCGCAATTATTCCCTGCGCGAACTGGTCGCTTATGCCGGCCAGGTCAGCGGCCACCCGCGTCCGATCATCGGCCTGCCGCTCGGACTTTCCTATCTGCAGGCCCGGCTGATGGAGTTCCTGCCAAACGGCCCGATGACACGTGACAATGTTCGCTCGATGCAAGTCCCCAGCGTCTGCCCGGCTGGCTGCACGCTGCCCTTTGGTCTCAAAGCCACGCCGCTGGAAGCAATTGCGCCGGGTTATCTCTCCGGCTGAGGCATGCAGATTTATTGCGTCGGCGGTGCGATCCGCGACGAACTGCTCGGTCTGCCGGTAAAGGATCGCGATTGGGTGGTGATCGGCGCCACACCGGAACAGATGCTGGAAAAAGGCTTCAAGCCCGTCGGGCGTGATTTCCCCGTGTTCCTGCATCCGCAGACTCGTGAGGAATACGCGCTCGCCCGCACCGAACGCAAGACTGCGCCGGGCTATGCCGGCTTTGTCTTCCATTCTGCACCGGAGGTTACGCTCGAAGAGGATCTGGCGCGTCGCGACCTGACGATCAACGCGATCGCCCGTGCGGTGGATGGCACGCTGATCGACCCCTACGGCGGCCGTATCGACCTGGAGCGAAAAGTCTTCCGTCACGTCTCGGCGGCCTTCGCCGAGGACCCTGTGCGCATCCTGCGCTTGGCGCGTTTTTCTGCGCGTTTCCCCGCTTTCACCATCGCCCCCGAGACGCTGGAACTGATGCGACAAATGGTGGCAAACGGCGAAGTAGATGCACTGGTGGCCGAACGCATCTGGCAGGAGTTGGCACGCGGCCTGATGGAAGGCAAGCCTTCGCGCATGTTCGAAACCCTGCGCAGCAGCGGGGCGCTGGCCAGATTGTTGCCGGAGATTGACCGGCTGTGGGGCGTGCCGCAGCGCGCCGATTTCCATCCTGAAATCGATACCGGCGTGCATGTGATGATGGTGGTCGACATGGCGGCACAACTCAATTTGTCGCTGCCGGCGCGCTTCGCCGCACTGACCCACGACCTCGGCAAGGGGATGACCCCGGCGGACATCTTGCCGCGCCACATCGGCCACGAACTCAAGAGTGCGACCTTGCTGGAGCCGCTTTGCGAGCGCCTGCGCGTGCCGGCCGACTGCCGTGACGTGGCGCGGCTGGTGGCACGTTTCCATGGCGACATGCACAAGGTCGCCGAGTTGCGCCCCGCAACGCAAGTGAAGATTCTCGAACGTTGCGATGCCCTGCGCCGGCCGGCACGTTTCGAAGAGGTGCTGGGGGCCTGCGAGGCCGACTATCGGGGGCGTCTCGGCTCTACGGAGCAGGAATATTCTGCGGCGCCGCTTTGGCGCAAGGCCTTGCAGGCAATCCAGAGGGTCGATGCGGGGGCCATCGCGCAGGCTTGCCCCGATCCGGTGCAGATTCCGCTGCAGGTGCATGAGGCGCGGGTGGCCGCCGTTGCCGGTATGAGCCGTCCCGCCAGCGCCGATTTTTTTAAGGTTTTGCCCGGTTCGACGTAACTCATGAGCAGGAGGGGGTAATGCTGAAGGAGCATCAACGACGCTGGGGGGTGGATCAATGGGCAGCGTTTCTCACTGCGCAGCCGATTCCCTGCATGCCGCGCAGCAAGCTGATGCTGCGTGCGCTCGAGGAAGCCGAGGGTGAAACACTTTCCGCTGCCGCCCTGACCTCGCTGGTGATCGGCGATCCCTACCTGTGCCTGCGCCTGCTGCGCGAGGCCGAAAGCCGGCGTAGCCGCCGCCTCGGCCACGACACCACCACGCCGCTGGGCGCGGTGATGCAGTTGGGCGTCAAGGTATTCCGCAACCTTCTCCTCGACAGCCCGGAAACGGATGACACCCGCGCGGGTCTTGCCGCCTGCGATGCCCAGGCGGTCACCGCCAGTCAGATTGCCCAGATGTGGGGCAAGGCGCGCGCCGATATCGCCCCGGAAGAGGTGGCGATGGCGGCCTTGCTGGCCGAAATCGGCGAATTGCTGTTGTGGAACTTCGCCCCGGAGTTGCCGCAAGCGGCGCTGGATGCGCTGGAGAGCGGTCGCGCCAAGCGTTCGGCGGAAGCGCAGGAGCTGGCCTGCGGCTTCCGCTTTCGTGATCTTTCCTTGAAGTGCGCCACAGTCTGGGCTTTACCAACGCTCCTCGTGCAACTCATCCGTGGCATGGACAACGCGCGCGCAAACCTCTGCAAACTCTACCTCGACACGGCACGCCATATCGCCTCCGGCGCCGACAACCCGGCGCTGCCCTACGATCTGGCGGAAGCGCAGCGGTTGATTCCGCATGCCAGCCTGGCATGGCTCGCCAGCCACATCAATGGTCTCACCGAAGAACGTCAGGCCGAGTTGGTCGGTGCCGCGCAGGTGATTCTCGATCAGGGTCCCCAGCCAGCGTAACGGCTACCCTGGCTGCTTGCCGAGCAAGGCCTTGAAGTTGGCCAGCTTGGCGTTGCCGGCGGCCTTTATCTCGGAAGTCGGCGCTGACGGGACGGCACCCTGACCTTCGCGCTTGATATCCCCGCTGCCATCGTCCATCTCGTCAATGAAGCGCGAAATGCTGCGTTCGAGGTGCTCCTTGCCCTGCTTGCGCCGTGCGCACCAACTGATGCACAGGCTCATCTGCGCGCGCGTGATGCCAACGTACATCAGGCGCCGTTCCTCTTCGATATTGCCGCTATCGATCGACTCGCGATGCGGCAACGAACCCTCTTCAACGCCGACCAGATGGACGTGGCGAAATTCCAGTCCCTTGGCGGCATGCAGCGTCGCCAGTTGTACGGCGTCCAGGTTCTCGTCCTGCTTGTCGAGCATGGTGATGAGCGCGACGGTCTGTGCCAACTCCAGCAGGTTTTTCTTTTCTTGGTCGGCCTTGCCGGCAAGCCAGCCGACGAAATCGCGGACGTTGCCCCAGCGTTTTGCCGCTTCGTTTGGCTCAAGGGTTTCGAACAGCGAGGCCTCGTAACCGATTGCGCGCAGCAGGTCTTCAAGCACCGTGCCGGCGGGTTCACGTGCTGCGCGCCATTCGATGCGGTTGATGAAGCTGCCGAATTCACGCAGGGCGGCGAGTTGCGGCGCCTTGATTTCCGTTTCGATGCCCGGCACGAAAATGGCAGCGAACAGGCTCACATGACGGCGCCCGGCGGCATGGCCCAAAGCTTCCAGCGTCGTGCCGCCAATGCCGCGCTTCGGTGTCGTAGCCGCGCGGATAAAGGCGGGGTCGTCGTCGCTGTTGGACAGCAGGCGCAGGTAGCTGGTGACATCCTTGATTTCGCTGCGATCAAAGAAGGATTGCCCGCCCGAGAGCACGTAGGGCACATTGTGGGCACGCAGTTGTTGTTCAAAGATCCGTGCCTGGAAATTGCCGCGATAGAGGATCGCATAGTCGCGCCATTTGCCCTGCCCCCTCATTTCAAACTTGTGTGCCATCAGGCGTGTCA